>JANJTJ010000079.1 GCA_024711145.1 Balneolales bacterium | reverse complement strand
GCCGTGTAGCCCAGGCCCACCTGCAGGTCGCCGGCCAGGAGCCAGGCGCTGGCGGCCACCCCGAGGACGATGGTGGCCGACAAGGCCCAGCGCCAAGGGTCGGCCGGCAGGAGTACGTCCGTATCGAAAGCCTGGCGGATGGCCGACAGGGGCGATACCTGGCGCAAGCGCAACAGGGGACCCATGGCGAACAGGGAGGTGATGAGCACCCCGATGCCCATGCCCAACCCTATGGCCGCCCAGGAAACCCCGAATTCCAGGTCCACCGGCAGGAAGTCGTTGAGCACCAGAGGCACCAGCATCTGCACGCCCACACCCAGGGCCGCTCCGATCGCGGCTCCTACCAGGCCCATGCCCGCGGCCTGAACGGTGTAGATGGCCACCGCTTGGGCCGTGGAGGTGCCCAGGCAGCGCAGAACGGCTACCGTGTTCAGCTTGTTCCGGATATAGACGTGGATGGAACTGGCGATGCCCACGCCGCCCAGGAGCAGCGCCACGAAACCCACCAGGTTGAGGAATTCGGTGAGGTTGCCGAAGGCCCGACCCAGCTGGCGCTTGCGGTCCTCCACGGTGTCGGCATCCACCCGTAGGCGTTCGAATTTCGGTTTCAGCTCTTCGCCCAAGGCGGCCAGGTCGGTGCCCGGGGGCAGGCGGAACCAGACGGCGTAGGTCACCTGGGACCCCACCTGCAGCAGGCCGGTGGCATCCACCGTGCGGCGGGGAATGAAGATGCGCGGACCGGCCAGGCCGGCGGCGGCGCTTTCGCCGGGGATGGACTTGAGCCGCCCGCCGATGCGGTAGCTCACCATGCCGATGCGGATGCTGTCGCCCACCTCGGCGCCGTACTGGATGAGGAGGCCGTCGTCCACCAGGGCTTCGCCCCGGTCCTGGAAGGTGGTGGCGGCCTCGGCCGGCACGGTTTCCAACAGCCCGTAGAAGGGGAATCCGCCTTCCAAGGCCCGCACCTGGGCCAGGCGCGACCCGCCCGAGGCCGGGAAGTAGGCCATGGTGGTGAATCGGGTCTCGCGGGTCTGTTCACCCACGATGGAATCGATCAGGGCTTCGGCTTCTTCCGAAAAGGGCATGCGGGAATCGACCAGGAGGTCGGCGCCCAGCAGGGTCTTGGACTGGTCGGCGATGGCGCGGTCCAGGTTGTCGCCGAAACTGGTGATGGACACCAGGGCGGCCACCCCGAGCACGATGCAGGCCACGAACAGGGCCAGGCGACCCAGGTTGCCCCGGCTCTCGCGCCAGGCCATGGCGAAGATCCAACGGTTCATGCAGGTACGGCCTCGGCGCTGTCGTGCAGGATGCGGCCGCTCTTGAGGCGGATGGTGCGGCCCGTGCGGGCGGCCAGTTCCAGATCGTGGGTCACCACAACCAAGGTGGTTCCGCGGTCGCGGTTCAGGCCGAAGAGCAGGTCTTCGATGGCGGCGCTGGTGTCGGTATCCAGGTTGCCGGTGGGCTCATCGGCGAACAGGATCACCGGGTCGTTGATGAAAGCCCGGGCGATAGCCACCCGTTGCTGCTCCCCGCCCGACAACTGGGTAGGGTAATGGTCGAACCGCTCCGCCAGGCCCACCTGCGCCAGCAGGTCTTTGGCCTTGGCATCGGCACCTCGCTCGCCCCGCAGTTCCAGGGGCACGGTCACATTCTCCAAGGCCGTCAGGGTGGGAATGAGCTGGAAGCTTTGGAAGATGAAGCCGACGTGGCGGTTGCGAACCGCGGCCAGGGCGTCTTCCGACAGGCCGGTCAGGTCGGTGCCGTTGAGCAGCACCCGCCCCGAGGTGGGATGGTCCAAGCCCGCGCAGAGGCCCAACAGGGTGGTTTTGCCGGAGCCGCTGGGCCCCACGATGGCGTTCACGGTTCCCGCTTCGAACGTGAATCCGATGTCGGATAGCACGGTGAGCGGGCGGTCGCCGCTGCGATAGGTTTTGGTCAGGTTTTCGACGCGTAGCATGAATATGCGGGTAGGGGGCAGGTGGAGCGGAAGGGTACGTTATCTTCCCTATCTGAGTCGGTTAAACCATGAAAAAGCTTTTTCTGTTCATTTTATTGGCGATGGCCACCGGATTTTCCCGTGTGGACGACGATCCCAAGATCGTACTCTTCCTGGGTGATTCCCTGGCCGCCGGCTACGGTTTGCAGGGCTCGCAGGCCTTTCCGGCACTCATCCAGCAGAAGATCGACGCCCAGGGATGGTCGTTCAAGGTCATCAACGCCGGTTTGAGCGGCGACACCTCCGCCGGCGGGCTGCGCCGCATCGATTGGTTGCTCCGTGGACAAGTGGATGTGTTGGTGCTCGAGCTGGGCGCCAACGACGGCCTGCGCGGCATCGATCTGGCCACCACGCGGGCCAATCTGCAAGGCATCATCGACAAGGTGAAAGCCAAAAACCCCCAGGTACGGGTGGTCATTGCCGGCATGATGGTGCCGCCCAACCTGGGCCAGACCTATACCCGCGATTTCCGCAACCTCTTTCCCGAGCTGGCCCGCCGCAACCAGGCCGTCCTCATTCCCTTCCTGCTCGAAGGCGTGGCCGGCGATCCCAAACTGAACCTGCCCGACGGCATCCATCCCACGGCCGAAGGGCATCGCATCGTGGCGGAGACCGTCTGGACCCATCTGAGCCCGGTGCTACGCGCCGCCCGTTGACCCACCCATGACCCGCCGTACCATTTTCATCACGGGTGCCGCCTCCGGCATCGGCCGCGAAACCGCCTTGCTGTTCGCCAAACGGGGGTGGTTCGTAGGTCTGTACGACCTCAATCCCGCTCCCCTCAAAGCCCTGGAACAGGAGATCGGTGCCGGCCAGTGCTGCTGGCGCCGCCTGGATGTCACGGATCTGAAGGAGTACAGGGACGCGCTGGCCATGTTCGCCACCAAAACCAGCGGCCGCATGGATGCCCTCTTCAATTGCGCCGGAATCATGGCTATGGGGCCCTTCGGCGAAGTACCCTTGGAGGAGCACCTCCGCACCGTGGATGTGAACGTGAAGGGTGTGGTGGCCGGTACCTGGCTGGCCTTGCCCTTGCTCCGGAAAAGCGACGATCCGGTGGTGGTCACCATGGGCTCATCGGCATCGGTCTATGGCGTGCCCGACCTGGCTGTGTATGCCGCATCCAAATTCGCCGTAAGGGGACTCACCGAAGGCCTCGAGCTGGAGCTGGGTGCCAAGGGCATCCGTGTCACCGACATCATGCCCTTGTATGCGGATACGCAGATGATGCGGTCCCAAACCCGAGAGGCCGGCACGCTGAAAACCCTGGGTGTGAAAACCACCGCCGCCGAAGTGGCCGAGGCCGTCTGGACGGCCGTTCACGGCCGCAAGCGCCCCCACTGGTTGGTGGGTACCCGGCTGAAAGTGATGGTGGCATTCGGCAAGCTCTTCCCGTTCGCCAGCCGTTGGACCATGAAACGACTCAGCGGGTTGTGACGGCCCGGTAAGTGATGTCGGGTGCGGCGTCCGAGCGCAGGGTGATCGTCCACGTCCCCTCGTAGCCTTGAACCAGCAGGTCCCCGTAGCGGGCGTCATGGGCGATGCCCATGGTGGTGGCTACCGAATCGGCCAGGCCGAAAGCGCGCAACCAACCGGGAATGATGTTGGAATGCGAAGCGATGAGCACGGTGTCGGTTGCCGCGAACTTGGGTAGCTCCGCCTCCCGCCAGGCCGCTATGGCCGACACATCGGCACCGGCGGCATGGGGCAGCGGCCGTTGCCGCCGTTCGATGGCCAGCGGCCGAACCGTGCTGATGGTGCGCGTGGTGGCACTGCTGTAGATGGCCGCGAACCGGGTACCCCGGAAATGCACGGCCCAGGCATCGGCACGGGCCATGCCTTCGGCACTGAGGGGTTGCAGGGCATCCGGACCCGGCCAGGGCTCCAGTTTCTCCGCATGGCGGATCAACACCAGGGTTTGGGCGGAAGCCGGCAAGGCCCAGGCCGCAATCAGCAACAGGATTAGGGTACGCATCCCGAAAAAATAGGGCTTGATGGAGGATGTTTTACATGCAACTCGATTGCATTTGGACACACCGCATCCGTACTTTCAAATACAACCAAGTTGCATTTACATCCTTAATTTGTCCTCCATCATGCGCTCTCTTCTCCTACTTGCCTTGCTGGCCTTCGCGGCCACCGGTTGCAAAGACCACAACGACCATGGCGACGACCACGCCGAAGTGTTCGCCTTCGACCTGTTGGTGAACAACGTGGTGGTGGCCAGCCAGACAGGAACCACCGTAACCGGAAGCATCGGGGTGGGCGTGGGGTCTTCGGCCGTGGTTACGGTACGACTGAAAGACGACACCGGCAGCGAAATCACCGAATGGGAAGACGAGGTTACGCTTGAAGTGGTGAGTGCCGATGCGGCCACCGTATCGGTAACCGAGATTTCCACCGCCCAACGCAGCTTCCGCCTGACGGGTGCCGCCGAGGGGTCCACCACCATCACCCTCATGCTCATGCACGGGGGCCATGCCGACTTCGAATCGCGACCGATCGTCGTCTCGTCCACGCGTCCCCTTTGATCCGGACCCTGTTCCTGCTGGTTTCCGTCGCCTGGGCGCCCCTGGCGGCCGCCCAAAGCACGGGGACCATCCGGGGGCGGGTGATGGATGCCGATACCGGCGAACCGGTGGCCTTGGCCACGGTAGTGTTGGTCGAATCGGAACGGGGGGCCACCGTGCACGAAGACGGTACCTTCGAACTGGTACGGGTTGCGGCGGGTAGGCATACGGTTCGGGCCCAACGCCTGGGGTACGATTCCCACGCCCGTTCCGTGGAGGTCCGGCCCGGGGCCGTGGTGGAGTTGGAACTCCGCCTGCATGCCACGGTGTACCGCAGCCGGGCCATCGAGGTAACGGCCGACCGTGCCGCCAGCGACGAACCGGCGGCAGACCGGGTGCTTTCGGGGCGGCAGTTGCGCCAGCAATTGGGCCGCACCCTGGCCGAAACCCTGGTGAACGAAGCCGGCGTTACCCAAAGCAGCATGGGGCCGGCGCCGGCACGGCCCGTGATCCGCGGGTTGGGTGGCGACCGCCTCCTCATTCTGGAAGACGGGCGCTCCACGGGCGACCTGTCCTCGTCTTCGCCCGACCATGCCGTGGCGCTGGATCCCATGAACGCCGAACGCATCGAGATCCTGAGGGGGCCGGCCGCGCTGGTCTATGCTTCCAACCCGGCGGCCGGTGTGGTGAACGTGGTGCGCGGGCAAATACCGACCTCCAAACCCGGCCACCTGCACGGCTCGGTGAGCCTGCAAGGTGAGACCGTGAACCGGGGGCTGTCGGGCGGTTTCAACCTGACGGGTCCGGCCGGTCCGTGGGCTTGGAAGACCGATTTCAGCGGGCGTACCGCCTCCGACATGCGCACGCCCGAGGGCCCTCTGCCCAACACCGACGGCGGAAACCTGCATGCCGCACTCGGCGCCACCCGCTTCGCCGCATCGGGCTGGTGGGGCGTTTCGGCCAACCTGCTGGAATCCTGGTACGGCATACCGGGCGATTTCGTGGGGGCGCATCCCAACGGCATCCGGGTGAACATGCAGCGCCACCAGGTCGATACCCGGGGCGAGTGGCAACCGGAAGGGGGGCTGTTCCGCCGTGTGGAGGTCCTGGCCCACGGCTCGCGGTATTTCCATGAAGAGCTCGAATACAGTACCGCCCGCCGTGCCTACGATATCGTAGGTACCGATTTCGTGCTCCGCGGCGCCCGGCTGCAAGCCGTGGCCCACCAACGGCCGCAGGGTGCGGTGGTCGAAGGGCGTTTCGGGTGGTCGGGCACCTGGAGCCGCCTCACCGTGGGCGGCTTTTCCTACACGCCGCCCGCCACCGAAACGGGCATCGCCCTATTCGGCTGGCAGAAACGGCGCTGGGGCGCCTGGTCGGTGGAAACCGCCCTGCGGGTGGACCGGTTCCGGGTGAGTCCGGACCGGGAAGAAGACAGCCGCATCGGGCGCATCCGCACGCGCACCTTCACCCCCCTCAGCGGCGGACTCAAACTGATGTGGAACCGGGGTCTGTGGGAAACGGGAGCCACCTGGTTGCGCACCGCCCGCATGCCCAGCATGAAAGAGTTGTATTCCGAAGGGCCCCATCTGCCCGCCTACAGCTACGAGGTGGGCGACCCCGACCTGGGCGTCGAAACCGGATCCAATACCGATGTGTTCCTGCAATATGCCAGCGAAGCGGCGGCGGTACGCATCACCCTGTTCCATATCCGGTTCGGCGGATATCTGTATCCGCGCAACACGGGTGAGGAAGCCGTGGCGCGTCCGCTTCCCATCTACCAATACACGGGTGCCGATGCCGCCCTGGTCGGATTCGAGTCGGTGGCCGAGTGGCACCTGTCGCGCAACTGGGTGGCCACGGTTACGGCCAGTGCCGTCGAAGGCACCCTTACCGATTCGGGTGAGCCGTTGCCGTTCATTCCACCGCTGACCGGCAAGCTCGATCTGGCCCATACGCGGGGTGCGGTCACCCTGAGTTCGTCCCTGCGGCTGGCGGCCGCCCAGGAACGCACCGGCGCCTTCGAAACCCCCACCGAGGGGTACGCGGTGTGGGATTTGGGTGTGCAGTGGTATGGCAGCCGGGGAGGGCGCCTGCATACCGTGGCCGCCAAACTCGACAACGTGACCGATGCGGCTTACCGCATGCATCTGTCGCGCGTGAAAGCCATCCTGCCCGAGCCGGGGCGCAGTTTCAACCTGCTCTACCGCTTGTATTTCTGAAATCCTGAGACGGGATGGTGGTTGACGGAGGGTTGTGGCGGGTTCCCTGGCTTCGGTATACGGGTTGAACACGGGTACCGGACTCCGGGTGGTGAACCTTTTCCATACCCGGTTCCTGAACCGCATTCGACGCCGGCCGCATCTGGGGACCGGTACAGGGCCGGCGGTTTGAAGTCGGGGTGAGTTGGGGGATCTGAGACTCAGGTCAGGAAGGCGGTGGAATAGGCCTGCACTTGACTGCGAGGAATACCCACATTTCGCGCTTCCTGCTCCCAAGTTTCACAGACCCAGATCCTGCAGTTTTCGACCCAGCAAGTCGTCTTCGGCCAGTTTCAGAAAGTCTTCGTGTAGGTTGAGCACCCGCAATACATGGAAATAGGCCCCCATGGCCACAGACGGGTTCCCCCGCTCGATGTGGTACAGGGTGGTGCGGTTGATGCCCGCCCGCTCGGAAACCTGGATGGTGGTCAACCGCCGCCGCTTGCGTGCCAAACGGATCTGCTCGCCCACCCGGTCGAGGATGCGCTGATGCTGCGGGAATAACAATTGGCCTGATGGTTTCATGATGTTGATGATTTTCAACAAAAATGGCAAATATGTGGGATATAATCAACATCAACCTATATTGGCTTCATGAAACCCATGCTATTGATGCTGGTGTTGGTCGCCTTCGCGGCGCCGGCCCTGGCCCAGCAGGCCGAAAAGGCCGCCTTCTTCCGGAACCTGTCGGCCCAATGCGGCCGCACCTTCACCGGGGCCAGCACCTTCCCCGACGACCCGGCGCACGATTTCGCCGGCAAGGTGCTCACGGCCACCCTCACCTCCTGCACCGACACGGAGATCCGCATGGCCTTCGTGGTGGGCGAGGACCGCTCGCGCACGTGGATCCTGCGTTTGTCGGCCGAGGGGCTGCATTTCACGCACGACCACCGCGACCCCGACGGCACCCCGCACGCCATCACCAACTACGGCGGTTGGGCCACCGATGCCGGCAGTGCCTACCGCCAGCACTTCCCGGCCGATGCCGCCACCGGGGCCCTCATTCCGGCGGCCGTCACTAACGTGTGGACCTTCCTGCTCGATCCGGAAGCCGGCACCCTCACCTACCACCTGAGTCGGCACGGGCAGCCGAGGTATGAGGCGGTTCTTAGGGCCGACGGCTGACGGCTGACGGGTGACGGAATCGAGGTGCGAGGTGCGGTGACCCTGATCTATATCATCTTCATCAACGAGGGGCTTAAGCCCCTCGTTGTGCCCCCCCCCACTCACACCATCTTGGAAAGCTTCTTCAACAGGTTGAGCTTTCCCTCGGAGTACGGCGCCAGTAAGAGTTTCCACGCATCAAGCCCCCAGCGCGGACGCAGCACGGGTTTTTCGTTGCTGAGGCCGCGGAAGCCCCATTCGCCGTGGGCCTTGCCGATGCCGCTGTGGTTCACGCCGCCGAAGGGCAGGTTGCCATGGCTGAAATGCACGAGTACTTCGTTGACGCACATGCCGCCGGCGGTGGTCCGCTCGAGCACCTGCCGCTCCACGTCCCGGTCCCGCGCGAACAGGTAGAGGGCCAGGGGATCGGGCCGGTTCCGCACGAAGGCCAGGGCTTCGTCGAGGGTGTCGTACCCCACCACGGGCATGAGGGGACCGAAGATCTCCTCGTCCAGGATGCGCAGGTCGGCGCGCAGGTCGGTGAGCAGGAGGGGTTCCTGGCGCCGGCCGGTTCCGAGGCTTCCATATA
>JANJTJ010000073.1 GCA_024711145.1 Balneolales bacterium | reverse complement strand
TTTCACCCAGGGTTTGTTGGCCTGTACGAAGGCCATGGTACGCCGGGGGATGTCGGTCACGTTGTTGCGCTTCCAGTCACCGATCACATTGTAATTGCCGCCGTAGGTCAACCAATTGCTGAAATCGTTGGGATAACTGCCGCCGTATCGCAGGAAATCGAAATGGATGGCGTCGATGTCGTAATTGGTGATGAGCTCCTCGATGTTGGCCATCACCCAATCGCGGGCGCCGGGATAGGCGGGATCCAACCACCGGCTGCCGTCCATGGTGACGGTCCAATCCGGGTTGGTCTGGGTGATGTGCAGGGGTGCGCCGGGTTCGGTCACGGTAGCGGCACCCACGTTGAACACGTTGAACCAAGCATGCAATTCCATGCCCAGGGCACGGCATTCGTCAATGGCGAATTGCAGGGGGTCCCATCCGGGATTGCGGCCGATCACACCGGTCAATTGGGACGACCAGGGCAAACGGGCACTCTGATAGTAGGCATCGCCCCGGCTGGCGATCTGGAAGACCACGGCGTTCATGCCCATGGCCTTGGATTGTCGGATGATGTTCCGCAAGGAAGCCTGCTGCTCGGCTGGCGTGGAACCCCGGGGCCAATCCAAGGCACCGGCGGTCGTCAACCAATAGGACCGGAATTCATGCTTCGGATCGGTGGTGGATTGCGCCTGGAGCATCGAACCGCCCAGACAAAGCAGCATCAGAATGGTAAGGACACGCGTCATCGAGAAGTAGGCTAAGTGAGTGTAGGGTCAACATGAAAAGAGGCATCCGCTGGGATGCGGATGCCTCTTTCCGAAGATTTCAGAAACCGGAACCGGTCACTTCATCAGGGTCATTTTGTTCGTGATACGCGTGGTGCCCGAACGCAGCTCGTACAGGTAGATACCCGAGCTCAGGTTCGAAGCGTCGAAGTTCACCGTGTGGGTACCGGCACTTACCATGCCGTTCACCAGGCTGGCCACTTCGCGACCCAGCATGTCATACACTTTCAGGGTGGCCTCACCGGCGGTGGGCAACGTGAAGGAGATGGCGGTGGTGGGGTTGAAGGGGTTCGGATAGTTCTGTTTCAGCTCGAAACCTTCCACGCGGCTGTTGCTTTCCACGCTGGAAGCCGTTGCGCGGGTCCATTTCTGAACGGCGGGAACGGCGGTGGAGAAGGTACCGATGTACATGGTCAGACCGTCGGGCGAAACCGCCATGGAACGGGGGATGGCGAAGGCCGTGGCCGAACCGTATTCCCAACGCAGGGAGTCGACCGGCAGACCCGAGTTCACCGACAGGAAGTAGGTGCGGGTGCTGTTCCAGGGAGCCAAGGCATCCGGGTTGTTGCCGATACCGGCAGCGGAAGCCACCAGGATTTCAGCACCGGGATAGCGCAGTACGGCACCGGCTTGCATGCCCAGGCCCATGGAGCGGTCGGTGTTGAGCACGTACTCACCGAATACGCCGGCATCGGAAACCCATTCGTCGATCATGCCACCGTTACCGGAGTTGGGCGAGTAGGCCACGTTGCCGTCGGCCGAGATTTCGAAGGAACGGGAGAAGCCGCGCTTGTCGGCAGTCACATTGGCCACGAATTCACCGGATGCACCATCGTAGATGCCGATCGGGGACGCACCGAACACGTAGGATACCACGACGTGGCCGCTTTCGGTAACACCGGCGCGGTTGGGCGTGTGCATGCGGGGAGGTGCGGAAGCGGTGGCCGCTACACGTACTACCGATACATCGTAGGTTTTCATGTGCGTGCCATCCGGAGCGAATTTGTGGACAAAGGCACGGTCGGTACGCCAAACACCACCATCGTTAGTCGCGTTGGCTACGCGGTAACCGTCAACCGAGACATACACGTTGCCTTGGGTGTCGTTCGACATGCCCGTGATGGGACCGAATTTGTGCGTGGTGTCACCGAGGGTCACACTCCAGATGGGCGAGAAGGACGCCTGCGTACCATCGGCGTTGAACACGCGAACGATGTTGCGGTTGTTGCCTTCGATGATGGAGCTGTAGTAGGCACCGACCCAGACTTTGCCTTCGGCATCGACAGCGATACCGTGGGCCGAGTTGTTGATGGGCGAGGCTACGCCGCCGGCGGTGTCCGGGAAGACGGACTGGAAGGTCCACTGTGCGGATGCCGCCATGGGCATCAGTAAGAGTGCGAAAAGAATCCGTAACGATTTGGTCATGTGTTTCTCCTGAGAGGTGATGCGTTGTTGGTAAGGCAATGTAATGAAACTCATTCGATTCCGTAAAACGGTGCCCCGTTTTTCTGGAAGTTGATCGAAATGAGCCGTGCGGAACCCCCTGCCTCGGCAGGAAGAACAGTCATGAGCACGTTCTGCGTACCCGGGATCCAATGCATCTTGAGGATGATGCCCGGGATGATGCCCGCATAGTATTCGCTCACGGCACCGGCCGGAGTGATCTGCAGCAAGGGTTGGCGACCCGAGGGAAGCGCATCGAAGCTGCTTCCGGTCACGGACACGAACATGGTGCCGTCGGTAGCGAAGACGATGGAACGGGGAACTATGTCGGTGGCATATGCGGTGCCCAGGTTCACCACTTCCTCTTCAGCCCCCAGGGTGTTGTCCGGGTTGATCGGGAAGCGCCAGATGTAGGGATTGCCGCCACGGGTTCCACCCACATACAGGAAGTCGTTGTACACCTTGACGGCATGACCGTTGGCCACGAACGGATAGCGGACATACGAGCGGCTGGCTCCGTTGTCCTGCACCCGGACGATGCTCTGGTTGGCTACCGTGTTGGTTTCGTTGGCGCCCACCACCCACATGAAGTTGGCCGCGTCATAATCGAAATCTTCGGCCCGACCCACGCCGACTCCCCAGTTGGTGGTTGCGCCACCGCCGGCTGCCGAACGGTACACGATGGGTACGCCACCGGCTACCCGCAGCATGTAGAGGGCGTTGTCAGGTCCCATTTTGACGACCCGGTACGACCAGCTCTGAACCGGAACATATGTGGCGTTGTCGGCACCATCCGCGTCGAATTTTCCGACACCGCTGGGAATTCCGGATGCCAGGGTGGACACATAATAGAAGCCGTCGGCTCCGATACCCGCACCCAGAGGCGTGGTATTCACCGGGAAGACGGTCACATCCGTGAACAGGGAGGTCAGCTTGTAATCCACGGCATTGCTGAAGGCCACCGTATTGGTTTTGGCCACCTTGATGCGGATGGAGTCGGCCACCAGGTTCGGTGTGCGCACCACGATCTGGGTCGGATTCACCGAGACCAGTTCGGCCTTGGTGTTGTTGAACCAGACGGCGACCTCATCCGGATCGGTACCGAAATCGGTTCCGTTCAGGGTGATGGTCTCATATCCGGCGAAATATTCGTCGGCGGGTACCACCGAGCTGATGACGGCCGGAGTTCCTTCGTCGGCATTCGGGTCGAAGGCGCTGTCGGCGGCCGGTGTGGAGCAGGCGGCAACCAGCCAGGCCATGCAGAAGGTGCCCAACAGGCGGGTAATCGGTGCGTGCATGTTTCGGATCATCTGGGTCAGAACATCAATTGGATTCCGAGGCGGTTCACCCCTTCGAACACGCCGAAGTTGGTGTAGGAGTAGTCGGCACGGATGCCGTAGCGGCGACCGATGGGTTGGATCACCCCGATCCCGGCCGAGAAGCTTTGCTCTTCAGCGGGCATCACATAGCCGGCCCTCAAGGCCAACCGGTTCATGAACAGGTATTCGGTCCCGATCAGGAGTTGCTCCCGGAAGTCACGTGGCCGGTTGGCATCCACCGATACCAGCAACCGGTGCTGATCCGGGCTTATTTCCGTGAAGTCGAAGACGTTCATCGAAAGACCCATGCGGAAGGTCAATGGCATTTCCTGGCTGTCGAGGGCGTAATCGATCTCCTGGCCGTAGTTGCGGATCGACATGCCCAAATTCAGGCTCTCGAATCCGGTTTTGTACAGCACCCCGAAATCCACCGAGATGTTCTGGCGGTCGAGCGATACGCGTTCGTATTCGGTGGGTGTGGCTCCGGCCGCGACAATCGGATCGGCAAGCATCTGATCCACATAGCGCATATTGGCCCCAACGGCGAACTGTTGGGTGATGGCCCGCGCATAAGTGACCCCATATGCCATGGCCCGCGGACTGAACGTACCCAGCACATCGTAACCGGCGTCGTTGTCGCGCCGGATGGTCTCCGTCAGGGATCCGTAATCCACACTCATGAAGGAGACTCCGAAGACCCCGTAGAGCCCGTTGGCCGGAGCGAACACGGCGGATGCTTGTTGATAATTGATGTCGGCGATCCATTGCACATTCCCGAAGGACACTTCATTCCCTCGGGTGAAGGCGATGGTGGCCGGGTTGCTGAAGATGCCGTCCACCCCGTTCTCCAGAGAGGTTACCGCATCCGACATGCCGGTAGGCCGTGCCGTGACAGGGATGGACAGGAATTTCATCACGGTCTGCGCGCGTTTGCGCTGCGCGTGACCGGGAGCGGCCAGCCCGAAGAGCAGGATTCCCAGGGCCAGGAGGCGGAAAGTCGTGGATTTCATGGGTGGCTCGGTTACAGGATTACGACAAATTTCACCGTGGTCGATTCCCCGGTATCCTCATTCTTGATTTGGGCGATGTACACACCCGAAGTGACCCGTTGACGGGAGTCGGTGTTCAGGTTCCAGAATTCGTCACCGCTGCCGTTCGTATGGCGGATGGTGCGGACCTTCTCCCCTGCTTCGGTGTAGATCGTAATCGTACAGTTGCCCGGAATCTCATAGAAGGCGATTTCCAGGCGGTCATCGAATCTGAACTCCTGTGCGGAACTGCGGTAGAACGGGTTGGGTACCACCACGATCTGATCCAAGGACGTACCGGCCTGACGCAACAGACGGGCCGGATCATAGGTTTGCGTGTAGTACCGGCTGCTGCGCAGAGGCACACCGGCGGGTGTCATGGCACCACCCGCATTGTCGGATGCCTTGCCGCGTGCGACGATGTAATAGTAGTAGTCCAGGCCGCGGAGCGGTGCGCCGACCACGGTGGTCTCATCGTCATCATAGCTCCGCGCGGACGGGGGCAGGTCGGCGACTTTCACATAGGTGGAGTCGTAGTTGCCACGGGCCCGGTAGATCTCGAATCCGTCCACTTGCGATTCCAAGGCGCTGTCATAGTCCCATTCCATGCCGATGCGGTCACCGGCGGAGATCACATCGAAGGACAACGGTGGGGCGGGAGGCATGGGTACCGTGTATCCCGCATCGTAGTTGGCTTTGGCGCGTCTGAACATCTGAACAAGGGAATCACGCCCTTGGAACACGATGGTGTTCTTCTGGAGGGCGGAGATCTGACCCAGCTTGAACTGACGGCCGGTGGTGTTGGCCAATTCCCGGCTGATGCCGGCGGCGCCTTCCACGATCACGATCCGGATGCTTTCACCCGGTGCGAGCGTGTACGGACCCACCCCGGATGCGGCCGAGAAGCCACCCGTGGTACCGCGCGAAGCGGGGTTGCGTTGGTCCAGGAAGCCCGGTGTTCCGCTGGGTTCAACCAGATAGGCATGACGCGGGGTACGGCCCGCCATCATGAAGTTCTGGTACTCCTGAGCCATCTTGGTCACGTTGAACTGGTCGTTGCTCGAGTTCAACCCGTCATCCGAACCGATTTCGGTCATCGTCGAAGGTTGCGTCGGGTCGTCGGCCAGGTTGCCGGGAGCCGTTTGCACGTACAGGAAGGCGTTGCCCACGAAATGGTAGGCGCCCAGGCGACCCAGGGAGTCGGCGGCATTCACGAACCCGGAGGAGTTGGCCGAGGAGAAGATGGGACCACCGATGTTGTCGTACGCCACCGTGCCCCCGCCGACCTGGTTGTCGTAACGGCCATGCCAGGTGAAATGGCCACGGATACCGGCCGGTGCGCCATAGTCGGGCCCGATGCCGTCACCCACACGGTCGGTCATCGCATTGATGCCCCAACCCGTCGCATTCCCCATGATGTAGCGCGTTTGGCGTATCACGGAGTATCGGTATTGCCAGAAGAACCGCAACCCGGTCAGCGTCTTGTTGGGATATTCGATGTCGGCATCGGCATCGGCATTACCCGTATTCGTGAAGGTGTATTCCCGAATGTGGTAGTTGTCGTGGTAACTGTTGCCCCATTGGTAGATCCGGCGTTCCATGGTCAGACCGATGGCGGTATTCACCCGGTTGTAGATCATGCGGTCGGAGGGCAGGTTCGGATCGATCTCGTCGGCATCTTTCGGAAGATCCAAGGTTTCGAGGCCGTCCACGGTCACCGTCACCGGTTCGTATTTGCTCACGGTCTTGAGCTCGATCGGGAAGAACTCACCCGTTCCCGGCGTGCGGGGACCCATGTGAACCACTTTGAACGGATACGTGGTGTTGTTCGCGTCCGTGAAATCGGTGGTACCTATCCAGAGGCCTTTGGCCGCCTGCATGTCCTGGTAGGCATAGATGGCTGGCCACCGCAACCCGTATTGCTGGGAAGCCACCAGGGCGTGCTCGCGCTCGGCCCCGTTCTCCATGTAGAAGTTGTGCATGGACCCGACCCCCAGCCACCGCACGCCTTGCGCGTGCGCCGTGGCCGGTGCCAGAAGTGCGATCCCGATCAGGATCCGAAGTGTGCTTTTCATGTTCATGAGGTTCAGAAGGAGACTCGGACGCCCACCAGGACGTTGCGCGGGTTGAAGAATTGGTAGGTCTGCAGGTTGGGCATATCGATGTAGGCCTTGTTCTTCAAGGTGCTGCTCACCAGGTCGGCGTCGGCAGGCACGAAGGCCCCGTTCCGGTACTGGTACCAGGACTCATCCTGATAGTTGTAGTAGAGCGGTTTCTCGTGGATCAGTGCAGGGTCCACATTGGACAGGTTGCGGACGGCTACAACCGGTTGGAAGGCCACACCGGGTTTCCGGTAATCTCCCGGGCGGTCGTTGCCCGGTACCGACAGGTAGCCGGCGCCGGCCAGTTCATAGAGCTTTTCAGCCGGCAGATGCAACGACTTGTAGTAGTAGTTCAGATCGTCGCCGTTCACGAAGCCGGCCGTGCTCAACTGGCGACGGTTCAGCACGTTGTTCACGTCCACGAAGAAGTTGAGCGAGAGGTCGCGGCTGGGGCGGAACGTGCGGGTGAAGCGCATGTCCAGTGCCCAGCTGTCTTTCCATTGCAGGTTGTTGCTGAAGCCCGGAGGCGCTCCACCGCCACCGTACCAGGTGACATAGGATCCTTGCGACCAGGAACCCAGCAGGGTCATCCGCCAGTCACCCAAGGGGGCGAATCCAGCCCACTCGGGACCGAAACCGGCCGGTGTGAAGAAGTCCACGTTGGCACGGGCATAGGGCTGCGGACGCGGCTTGCTTTGGGCGTTCACCGAGTTCAGACGCTCGTATTCGCGCTGACGGTTGATGGCTTCGTATTGGGTCACGAATCCGAACCGACCGGTGGAACGGATCATGTAGGTATAGTTCACGAAACCGGATACCCAGGTTCCGCGGGGCTTGCTCAGGGTCAGCTCCAGGCCTTTGGTATCCCGGTAGGAGTCGCCCACGGTGGTCGTGTACAGGGCGGCATCGTTCTGGTCGCGGAACACCGAGGTGGTCACCAGGTTCGACTCATCCTTGTAATACCCCGCGATCCGAACCAGATAGCTGTTCATGAAGCCTTGCTCGTAACCCAGCTCGTAGCTGACGGTCTTTTGCAGGGGCAGGTCAGGGTTCGCGATGCGCGAAATCCGCTGGCTTTCCACCTCCCGCTCCACCTGGTACAGACTGAACGTGGACGGGAAGGCTTGGAAGTGACCGTAGTTGAAGTACAGCTTGCTGGTGGTCGTGATGGGGAACGAGATCCCGATACGAGGACTCAGCACCACCTGCGACTTGGCTTTGCGGGTTTCGAAGAGGTCGGCCAGATCATCCACATTGTTCGTGTTGAAGCGGGGGTCGAACCGGTCGTAGGAATACCATTCCGTGTTCGCATTGGAGTAATCGGCACGCAGACCCACGTTGGCTACGATGCCGCCGTACTCGAACTTGTTCTGCACATAGGCCGCCGCACGGATGGGCGAGTTGTCCCAGATGGAGAAGGTCCGGCCGCTGGGCAGGTACTCGTCCACCGACCCGTAATTCACGTTGCTGTAGATCTGAACGAACTGGGCGCCGAATTTCAGCTGGTTGTACCGGTTCATCTGGGAGGTGAAGTCGGCACGCATCGAGAGGGTCCCCACTTTGGAACTGTCTCGGCTGTTCGACATGCCCACACCCATCCGCATGCCGCCCAAAGCGGTACTGGGCAAGGGGTAGAATCCGAAAGGCGCTTCGTCAACCACGTAGGTGCCGAAGGTGCGGACCGGGCTCAAGTCACGGGCGGCCCCGGGGTTTGTCGAATAATCCGTGTGGTAGTAGCTGCCCACGACCTCATAGAACGACCGCGCACTCAGCGTATGGGTGAACTTGCCGCCGATCATGTAGCGTTTGACTTCGGTAGGTGCGAAATAATCGGTCGTGAAGATCCGTGCGTCGCCGTAACTGTCGCGGTTCACCGTGGCTGTTGCGATACCGGATGCGGAAATGAACAGGCCGGGTTGACCCACGTTGTTGTCGTTGGTACCGCTTTCGGTCGAGTAGAAGCCTTCCATCGAGAGCTTCATGCCCGTGGCGATGTCGGACGTCACCTTCAAGGAGGCCAGGTTGGTCTGATAACGGTCTTCCGACAGCGGGAACATGTACATGCTTTGCTGGCGGCGGAAGGATGCCCAGAAGCGGGCGTTGCCCAAGGCCTTGCTCACGAACGGTACGGGGCCGCCGAAACCGCCGTCAAGCACGTAATCGGGTTCCTGGATGGCGAAATTCTTGCGGTGCTGCCACCGGAAAATCTGTTGCCCACCGAACGGTGTGAAATGAAGGGACTCGTTCGGCAATTGCAGGGAGGAGGCCGAAGCGGCGTTCCAGCCTTCGAAGCTCGGATACTGGCGCTGGGTCCACGGATCCCAGGAACTGGTCCCGGTGAAGGCCACCTCGGGATCCAGGAAGGGCCGCATCCAGTAATTGTTCGGGTCGTTAGGCCGCGGTCCGAAATGCTTGTTGCCGGGGGCGTCGTGCCGGTAGAAGATGTCGAATTGGTACCGGTTCGGGTCCCCTTCTTTGGTTACCACGTTCACGATACCCGATTGCACATCGCCGTATTCGGCGTTGAATCCACCGGTCTGAACCTGGATTTCCGAAATAGAGGTGATGGAAACGGCGGTGAAGGCCGATTTGTCCCGGTCGTCGCGCAAGGTCAGCCCGTTCACGTTGAAGGCCACCTCGTCGGATGCGCCCCCACGAACGGCTAGCCCCTGCACACCGGCCTGAAGGCCGACCACACCCGTCACGTTGGTGACCGGCAGGTTGCGGATTTCGGCCGCACTCAGGTTCACCTGGCTGCTGGATACGTCCCGTTGCACGATGGGACGCTCGGCGGTTACCACCACTTCCTCACCCTGGAAGACCTGCTCGCGCATGTCGAAGGTTAGGGTCGTGGTTTGGCCGATATTGATGCGGACATCCTCCTGCCGGATGGTCGTGAACCCGATATAGGTGGCACGGACCGTGTAGGAACCCGGACGGATGTTGATGATCGTGAAGTAGCCATCCAGGTCGGTCGCCGCCCCGATGGCCAGTTCTTCGATGTAGATATTGACGCCGGTGAGTGGTTCGCCGGTGCGGGCGTCTCGAGCGGTGCCTTCCAAACGGCCGCCTTGGGCGGATGCGGTCTGGAACCAACCGGTGAGCAAGAGGCCCGCAACGAGGGCGGCCAATTGACGGAAACGTAGGTGCGTCATGGACACAGCAGATTGAAGTGGTCAGTATCGAAGCGAGAGCGATCGGTGCGGATGGAAGCGGTTTTCCATTTCCGAACTCCCCTCAAGCTATCAAAAAGGGCGTCCCGATGCAAAGCGGACGTCACCCGTTTTTACAAATGTGAATACCCGGTTCTCCCGACCTTAAGGCATCATGAAACACGGCTACCTCTTCTTCCTCCTTTTGGCGCCCATGCTCTTGCAGGCCCAAACCAACCCGGTGCTCCTCGAGCGCACCTCGCCCGACGGGCGCCATACGGTCGTTCACACCTATGGCGAACCCCTCCTGCTCCGGAATACCCTGACCGGCGAGTCCCGCCCGATCGCCCGAGGTGCCCAACCCGTGTGGGACGCCTCCGGCCGCCTGCATTTCATCACCATCACCGAAGACGAAAGCCACGTGGAAACCCTCCATTTCCACGTCTATGACCCCGAAACCGGCCTAACCTCCCTCCTGCCCGCCGGTGCCCAACGCCCCACCTTCGTGCCCGATCCGCCCCGGCCCCGCACCCGTGCCAAACGGGCCGCCGCCTCCACCGCGGCCGTCACCGGCCTCTCCGGCTGGACCCTCTTCCTCGATCCGGGCCACTCCCGCACCGAGAATATGGGGCTGTACAATTATTCGGAAGCCCAGAAAACCCTGCGCGTGGGTCTGGAGCTCCAACGCCTGCTGCTCGAAGAAACCGATATCGACACGGTCTGGATCGCCCGCCGCACCGACGAAGACCTGATCGGTCTGTCCGAACGTCCCGAATGGGCCAATTTCCTCGGTGCCGATTTCTACTACAGCATCCACTCCAACGCGGGCGCGCCGGGCACCAACAACACCCTCATGCTCTGGGGCGCCAACGGCCAGGGTGTGGAGAAAACGCCCCAGGGCGGCAAACGCATGGGCGACATCATGATCCAGGATCTGACCGCCGCCATGCGCATTCCCACCATCGGCTCCCGGGCCGATTCGCCCTTCTATGGCGCCACCTCCCGTTCCACTCCCTACCTGGCGGTCAACCGCATCTCGAACATGGCCTCCGTGCTCAGTGAGGCCGGGTTCCATACCAACCCCCAGCAGCAGCAACGCAACCTGAACCGGGATTGGAAACGGCTGGAAGCCCGCAGCGCTTATTGGTCTATCCTGCGCTACCACGGTCTCTCCCGCCCCCAGGTAGGCATCCTCACAGGCTACGTGGTCGATCACGAAACCGGCCGCCCCATCAACGGCGCCACCGTTGCCCTGGCCGATACCTCCTACACCACCGACACTTACGAATCCCTCTTCCGCTTCTATTCCATCGATCCGGACGAGCTCGCCAACGGCTTCTACTATCTGGACAAGCTGGTACCCGCCAGTGCGCAATCCCTCACGGTTACCGCCGAAGGCTTCTACCCCGTGCAGCGCGACACCGTGCTCAACGACACCACCTTCACTTTCACCGATATCCGCATGGTGTCGAACCGGGCACCCTTCGTGGTATCGGCCTCCGTTGCCGCCGGCAGCGAAACCTACGTGCCGGGCGACGCCATCCGCATCCGCTTCTCCCGTCCCATGAACCGGGCCTCGGTAGAAGCCGCCCTCTCCGCCCAGAACGCCACCCTCGGCATTGTGGGATGGATGGATGATGTGACCTTGGATGTGACCCTCGACGGCCCGTTCAGCACCGAAT
>JANJTJ010000072.1 GCA_024711145.1 Balneolales bacterium | reverse complement strand
GGCGGCGGCACAACCCGTGGCGATGGTTTCCTTGTGCTCGAAGCCCGGCTCGCGCAGGTGTACGTGCATGTCCATCCAGCCGCCCGAAACGAAGGCCCCTCCGAAATCCTGCTCCGGGGCGCCGTCGCCCGGCAGATCGGGGCCGATCTCGGCGATGCGGCCGTCGCGGATGCGGATATCGACGGTTTCGGTGGAAACGCCGGCAGCGGTGGCCGGACGGACATGGCGGAGAAGGAGGTCGGGCGTCAGCATGACCGGAAGATACGTCCGTCGGAAAAGCGCGTCAGCCGCGCCTTCCCCACCAAATCATGAATCCGGTTACCGGCAGACTAGCCACCACCAGGGCGCTCAGGAAGACCAACACCTTGCCCGGCAAACCGGCAATGGCCCCCACATGCACATCGTAATTGGCCATGAGGATGGTATCGGGGATGCGGGCCCGGTGCCTGCGGCCGTACATGGTACCCGCTTCCAGTTCCTGCCCGCCGATGCCATCGAAATACCGGTAATCGGCATCCCAATAGGTGGTGTCGGAATACCGGACGAGCACATAGATGCCGTACTCGGGCGCCGGAGGCGGATGCAGTTCCACGCTGGCCGCATCGTCGTACTCCCGCATCATGTCGAACCAGATGCGGTCAATCACAGGTGCCCCTTCCATCGCTGACGCGGTATGCATCTGGGCGTTTTTCGGCAGGTCGAAAACGGCGGTCTTGTCGCCGCCGATGGCCTTGTACACGCCTTCGGCCACGGTTTCAAAGGCCATCACCGCACCGGTAAGAGCCACCACGAAGGCTACCAGATAGACATAAAAACCCAGGATGTGATGCAGGTCGTAAATGCGCCGTTTGAAGCCGGTTTTGGGATTCCATTCGAATCTGATGCGTTTAGCGGCCTGCTTCCGGCTTCGAGGCACCCATAGGATGAGCCCGCTCACGAGCACGATCAGAAATACCAAGGTTGCGATTCCGACCATCAACCGGCCTCCTTCCCCCATCCAGAAATGCACATGACCGTCCAGCACGAAATGGAAGAAGCCGCTTTCCATATCCACCAGTTTCCGCAATGTCCCATCGTAGGGGTCGAGCCAGGCAACCTGGTAGAATTCGGGTTCCGCTTCATAATAGATGACGGAAAGGGCCCTGCCCGGAGCACCGTACTCGATGCCATGCACCGCCCGACCCGGGAGGATGGAATCGGCAATGGCCAACACCCTCGAGGGCGGCAGAAGCGGTTCGTTCCGGACGGCCACGTACTTGTGGTCGTCGTAGAGCGACTCGATCTCTTCCCGGAAACAGTACAAGGCGCCGGTAACGGCCGTCACGAATACGATGAGGCCGGACAGGCCACCCAACCAGAGGTGGAGGCGGCCAGCCCAGAGGCGAAAGGGGCTTTTCTCAGCGGCCATCACCCAAACGGTAGATGCCCTTGAGTTCCTTGCCGGCGATGGTGGCCCCGCGGGTACCGATTGCCGTAGCCACATCCACCCGATAGACGGCCGCACCCGTGGCGGTGGTCACGCTCATATAAGCCACCCCATCCTTCACGAACCAGGGCTTGCCATAGAATCCACCATGGGCGGGCACACCTGCCACATCGGTGCTGGTACGGGCTTCCAGATCCAGGACCACCAGCTTGTGGATTTCGTTGGTGGCCGAAAAGGAGCCCCAGACCACGGAATCGTCGGTTACGATGTTGGCCAGGGCTTTCCCCTCACCTACATATTCCATGAAATTGATTTTGCCCCCGGCCACGGCTTCCACATCGAAATGATAGGCAGGATCGAAGGCGGTGGTGCCTGCAGGTATGCGAAGGATCCCGGAACTTTTCTGGCGGGTGGTGAACCCATTGGCCAGGCTGGCCGACGAATACCCATACAAGGTTCCGTTTTCGGTGGCCACCAGCCCGTTGAACAATCCATACACGCCCAAGGGACCCGTGCGGGTATCGGTCAGATAGGTCTCGAACTGAAGCGAGGGCCAGCTGTACACGGCCACAAAGGCGGTATCGGTCTGAGGGGTGCTGAAATCGCCGCGGGCATGGATCTTATAGAAAGGAATGAAGAGTTTGCCATCGCGCACCACCAGGGCCGTCGGCCATGCCACCAGGGAGTCGCTGGTGGATTCCCATATGCGTAGGCCGGTTTTGGAACGGATGCTCACGCTGTTCACATCCACCACATGCAGCACGCGGTCGGCGAACCCGATGCGGGGCACTTCCATGGCCAACAAAGTGTTGGCGTCGGCCCGACCGAATACATCCAGGGTGTTCTCAAAGACGAACCGGCCGGCTTCCGCCAAACGCCCGCGGCTGTCGAGGCGGTAGGCGATGGCATTGTTGTCGTCGTAATACCCCACGCTGAAGACGGTGCCATCCAGGCCGTACATGTAGCGCCAGCCGGTCTGTTCGATACCCACGCCTTCCGCACTGATGGTTCCGGCATCCAGCACCGGGGTATTGAATAGGTAGTCGGTGGCTTCGCCGGCCGACCCCTGGGCCGTGAAGGCCACGGTATAGGCACCGGAGTCGGTGCCAGGCTCGGAGTCGGTCAGGCCGCAAGAAGTGGTGATGAGAAGTAGGGCAGCAATCAGAAAGCGGTTCATCGGAGATGGAATCGATAGGTGATATGAAATGATCGGCCGGGTTTTTGCAACCGGAAATGGTCGTAGGCACGGGCCGAGGTGAGATTGAGACATTCGAGGGTGAGGCGGTGGTGGCTTCCGCTCGGCCCCAACCCGAGGCGTACCGCCTGGGTGTATTGGCGGGGAATGCGGTGCTTGCCATCGGCCGAACCCAGACTGGGCCATTTCAGGAAATAGGACTCCACGAAATACCCCGACCAACCCAGATCGAACCAGGAACCGGTATAGGTCGCCTGCTGGGACATGATCCAGAACGGGATATTGGGTATTCGGTCGCCATACACATAACTGGGACGGCCGTCCTCGGTGCGGGTGGTATTGCGCAGGTCTTGCCAGGTGAAACTGTTCTCAAGGGTGAGGCGGCGGTTCCAGCTGTAGCGTATCACCCCTTCCACACCGGCGCTGCGCACCTGGCGTTGGTTCAGATGGCGGGCGGTCAGCCCCACGGCCTCCACACGGATCAGGTCCGTGACGGCACGCAGGAACACCTGGGTTTCGAGCAGGAAGCGGTGGTTACCGGATTCCGTCTCGGCCAGGAACCCGAAATTGGCATTGTGACTCCGTTCGGGTTTGAGCTCCGGATTGGGCAGCAGCAACAGCCCGTCTCCGAATTGCTCATAGGCATCGGGAATGCGCAACGTGCGTTCATAGGAGGCCTTCCACAGCCAGGCGCCGATGCGGTGGCTCAGGGCGATGCCGCCGCCGGGCAAGGTGTAGGAGCTGCGCTGGGAGGAACGCATGCCGTCGAAATCCACCGATGTGGTGAATCCGCTGGCATGATGCAACTTGGCGAAGATGGTGGCCGACCCGCGGCTGTGCGAAATCGCCCAGGTATGTTTGAGGAGGGTGTTGGGCGACTCGAAGGCCACGGGGTAGCGGCTGAGTGGATCGTTGCCCCGACGTTGGAGCCTGCTCAGGGTATACGCGGCTTCCCAGCGCCGCCTCGGCACGGCTTGAGCTACGAGCACGGCGTTGGCCACGGTAGCGGCATCGGTGTACCGGAACAGGGTTTTGTTCCAAGATGATTCCGCGATCGAAGGGTTGTTTTTGGGTACCCAACCGCCGGTCCAATCATAGGTCACAGCACTGGTGTCCACCACACCCGATTCCCTCAGGTAGTGTCGGGCACGCACTTGGAAATCGAGCACGCCTACCCGTTTCCGCCAAAATCCTCCCACCGATGCGCCTCGGCCCCAGTTGCGCACCCGACCGAATACCCGGTCCAGGCTAACTGCATGCTGTACCTCATCCGTCTGGTCGTGTAACTGGCCCAACAGACGGATCTCATCGGCCCACCCCAGGTTTCGGACACCCACTTCCGCCTGGATCGAACGGGACTCATATCCGTCGTGAAACCGCTCCACTGACTGTTCGGGGCCGTATGTCCCGGTTTGGGGATCCGGAATGCGGACCCGGATGCGGTAATCATTGGCTGAACGGTTCCAATATCCACTGACTCTCAGAAAATTGCCGCCCACTACGGATTGATGGGTGATGGCTCCTTTGGCCGTATGGAAAGACCCGCCGGACAGGCTCACATCGGTGAAGGGTACGTCGGTAGGCCGGCTGATGAGATGCACGGCGCCACCGAGTGCATCGCCACCGAGGGTGACCGGTACCACGCCCTTGTACACATCGGCTCGGTCCACCAACAGGGGCGGCAAATCGGCCAGAACCTGACTGCCTCCCACCGGATCCAGCGGCAACCCGTCCAGAAAGACCCGCACTTGGCGGCCACTCAAGCCGTTCAAGGCGAATTCGGAGCGGGATCCGAGTCCCCCCTCCTTGCGGACTACCACTCCCGGGCTGGCACGCAGCAGGTCGTCGAGTGTGGTGGAAGCGGCCCGCGCCAAGCTTAGGTCGAGTCCGGCCACGGAAAAGGCGGAACGACGCAGAACAGCCGATTCGGTGCGGGCTTCGATTACTAGGGCCTCCAGCCCCACCACATCCTCCTTCATCCTGATTTCCCAGAGTAGGTTGGAAACGGGATCCAGCACCTGCACCTGCTGAACAGTCTCATATCCGACCGACGTGAAGCGGATGGTGAACGGGCCGGATAGCCGCCCCAGATCGAACCGACCAGCCGGGTCGGTATAGGTGCCTTGTGTTGTGCCCACCACCACCACTGCCACACCGGCAATGGGGTTGCCCGAGGTATCCAGCACTCGCCCCCGGGGTGGTACTTCGGCCCGGGCCGCCAGGCCTGTTAGCGCCAGGAGGGCGCCGATAAGAGTTGTTCTATTTGGACATATTCCAAACAACGGACGAAAAGTTACCGGGTCGATCCGGGCGACGCAACCCTTATTTGGATGAAATCCACATATGAAGCCCCCTATTTTCCGGGCATGTCTGCCGCACCTTCCGTCACCGAACTCACCAACGCGCTCAAAGAGCATGTGGAAACGAAATTCCGGCGGGTGGCTGTCACGGGGGAGGTGTCGCAGCCCACGGTCGCCGCATCGGGCCACGTGTATTTCACGCTGAAGGATGCCGGTGCCCAACTGGCGTGCGTGGCCTGGCGGTCCACGGTGCAGCGGCTGAACCTGACCGGCCTGAAACACGGGCAGCAACTGGTTCTGGAAGGCGACATCC
>JANJTJ010000025.1 GCA_024711145.1 Balneolales bacterium | reverse complement strand
CATGCTGGCCTTCGAGGAAGGCGAGGTGGCCGATGTGGCCGCCACCCGGGACATCCAGGGCGAATACCTCGACGAAGACCCCGCCCTCGCCGACAAACGGCTCGACGGAGTGGCCTGGAACCCGGACCTACGCCCTCAGCGCCCGCTGGTACGGCCGAAACCCCGACTTTTGAATGTTGAATGAGAAATGTTGAATGAGAAAAATTTCAACATTCAACCTTTTTCATTCTTCATTGGCCTGCTGCTCCTTCATGATCTTGTGCTGGATGTCGGACGGCACCGGCGCGAAGGCGTTGAAGGCCATGCGGTAAGTGGCCCGCCCTTGCGTGAGTGACCGCAGGGTGGACTGGTACTTGCCCAGTTCGGCCAGGGGAACCCGCGCTTTCACCGTCTGCAGGCTTCCATCGGCATCCATGCCCAGGATCTGACCCCGCCGGGTGGAAAGGTCGCCCATCACATCGCCCATGAACTCGGCCGGCACATCGATCTCCAGATCGTACAGGGGTTCCAACAACTGCGGACCCGCATCCAGAAACGCCTGTTTGAACGCTTTTAGCCCGGCCGTTTTGAAGGCGGCTTCGTTGGAGTCCACGGCGTGCATGGAGCCGTCGAACACGGTAACGCGCACATCGCGGCACCGGCTGCCCGAAACCGGGCCTTGCTCCATCTTCTCCATCACGCCTTTGAGGATGGCCGGCAGGAATCGGGCGTCGATCACACCACCCACGATGGCGCTCTGGTACACCAGCTTGCCACCCCAAGGCAGGTCGTGCACCTGGGTGTCGCGCACGCTCATGTCGGGTGGCTGGGGCATGCCTTCGGTCCAAGGTTCCACAAGCAGATATACCTCGGCATATTGCCCCGAACCGCCGGTCTGTTTCTTATGCTTGAAGGTGGCCCGAGCCGCACGGGTGATGGTTTCGCGATAGGGAATGCGGGGTTCGTCGAACTCGACCTGCTGGCGGAACCGGGTGGCCAGGGCATGGCGGACCGAAGCCAGATGCTCGTCGCCCTGGGCACCCAGAATGAGCTGCCTGAGTTCGGCGTTGTGCTCCACGGTGAGGCTGGGATCTTCGCGGTGCAATTGCAACAGGGCCACACCCAGCTTTTCCTCGTCGCCTGTTTTGGCGGGTCGGGCGGCCACCCGAACCAGAGGTTCCGGATAGGGCGCCGGTGCGAAGGCGATGTCGAAGCCTTTCTCATGGTAGGTATCGTTCACGCCGGCATCCTTGAGTTTGACCACGGCGCCGATGTCGCCCGTGCGCAGTTCGGTCACTTCCACGCGTTTGGCGCCCTCGCTCACGAACAGCCCCGAGAACCGGGAGGTGTTGCCGGCCTGGTTCACCAGATCCTGCCCGGCCTTCAGCGTGCCGTTGTACACTTTCACATACATCAGCTCGCCCACATGCTCTTCGGCGTAGGTCTTGAAAATGAAGACAGCGGTCTTCCCGCCGGGGTCCATCACATGCGTGCCGCCATCGACCTTGGTGGGCCCGGGCACTTCCAGCGGCGTGGGGGCCACGGCATCGATGAATCCCATCACCCGGCCCGAACCCATGTTCCGCTCGGCCGACACGCAGAACACCGGGAACAGTTGCCGGTTGAGCATGGCCGTGTGCATGCCTTCCACCAGCGATTCCTCGTCGAGCGTGCCCCTCTGGAAGTACAGGTCCATCAGATTCTCGTCGTTCTCGGCCACGATCTCCACCAGTTGCTGGTGCAGCAGTTCGGCCCGCGAGCGTTGCGAATCGGGGATGGGCAATTTGGACGGCTTGCCCCCCTCTTTCGGAAACTCATACATCACCATCTTCATCACATCGATGATGGCGTTGAACCCCTCCCCTTCGTTATGGGGAAACTGAACCGGCACCACTTCCCGCCCGAAGCGTTCCTGGGCCGATTCCAACGTGCGGAAAAAATCGGATTTGGGATGATCCACCTTGTTGACCACGAAAAAGGGGATGCTCCCGTAGCGGCGCGCCTCGCGCCAGGCCGTTTCGGTACCCACCTCCACCCCGCGTTCGGAATCGAGCACGAAAATGGAGGTTCCGGCCACTTTCAAGGCCCCCATCACTTCGCCGATGTAGTCGGCCGTGCCGGGAGTGTCTATGATATTCAGTTTGTGTCCGCGCCATTCGGCGAACAGGAATGCGGCATGGACGGATTTCCCCTTCTCTTTTTCGATGGGATGGAAATCGGATGCCGTGGTACCGTCTGCGATGCGTCCGCGGCGGGTGAGGGCTCCCGCTTCGAACAACATACTCTCTGCCAGGGTGGATTTGCCGGATCCGGCGTGGCCCACTAGGACCAGGTTGCGGATCCGGCTGGGCTCATAAGCGATCATGATGAGGCGCCTCCGGATCAGGTTGATGTCTGCGCAAGTAACGGAATTCCGGACGGCACCGCCACCGAAATCCGCTACCTTTGACCCATGCAACGCGTGCTGATACTGCAGACCGGCGGAACCCTGATGATGCGCCCCGACCCGGGCGAACCGGACCGGGTGAACGTGGATCCGGAGGCCGGTGCGCGACTGCTGCGCGAAGTGCCCGACCTGGAGCGCCTGGCCGATGTGGACGTGCTTCCGCTGTTCAACCTGGACAGTTCCGATGTGGGTCCGGAGCATTGGATGCGGATCCAGGCCGCCGTGCGGCAGCGCTACGACGCCTACGACGGGTTCGTGGTGGTACATGGTACCGACACCATGGCCTACACGGCCAGCGCCCTGTCCTTCGCCCTGCGCGGCTTGGGCAAACCCGTGGTGCTGACCGGCAGCCAGGTGCCCTTGGCGGCCTTGCGCAGCGATGCGCGCCGCAACCTGGTGAACGCCGTGGAATTGGCCACCATGCCCATACCGGAAGTGGGTATCGCCTTCGGCGACCGCCTGTTCCGTGGCAACCGGGCCACCAAGACCAGCATCGGCGATTTCGACGCCTTCACATCGCCCAACCATCCGCCCTTGGCCCGCATCGGCCTGCACATCGAAGTGGGGGCCTGCCTGGCGCCCGACCCCGCCGGAATGCCTCCCTGCGCCGGGTTCGACCCCCGGGTGCAGGTGCTGCATGTATTCCCCGGCATGCCCATAGCCTGGTGGATGCGTCTGGCCGAGGCGGACGTGCGTGCCGTGGTGGTGCAGGGGTTCGGCAGCGGCAACGTACCCGTGCGGGGCGCATCCGACCTCAGGCCCGTCTTCGCCGCCTGCCGCGAGGCCGGCATCCCCGTTGTCATGACCAGCCACGCCGCCTACGATTCCGTGGACCTGGACACCTACGCCAACGGCCGGGCCGCCCGCGACCTGGGCGTACTCTCCGGCGGAGACCTCACCCTGGAGGCCGCCCTCGTCAAAACCATGTACCTGCTGGCGCACCCGCATCTCCCCTTCGCGGAGACGTTCCTTGCCAGCATAGCCGGTGAACGGAACCCCATATGATGTTCGTCTTCGACCTGGAAACCATCCCCGACACCGACCTCATCCGGTC
>JANJTJ010000068.1 GCA_024711145.1 Balneolales bacterium | reverse complement strand
GCTCGAGGAGCCGACCACCACCCGCTCGGGTTTCATGAAATCCTCCACGGCCGCGCCTTCGCGCAGGAACTCGGGGTTGGATACCACATCGAAGAGCGCGCGGTCGGCATTCTTGGCCAATTGTTCGGTCACGCGGTCGGCCGTACCGACCGGCACCGTGCTCTTGTTCACGATAACGGTGTATTTCTTGAGCAATTTGCCGATGTCTTCGCCCACACCGAGCACGAAGCGCAGGTCGGCCTGGCCGTCCGCCCCCGGAGGGGTCGGCAGGCACAGGAAGACCACGTCGGAGGCCTGCACGGCTTGGTCGAGGTCGTCCGTGAACTGCAGGCGGTTCTCGCGCACGCTGCGGTCGAACAGGGTCTTGAGACCCGGTTCGTAGATGGGGATCTCACCGGCACGCAAGGCGGCCAGTTTGGCGGGGTTGTTGTCCACGCAAATGACATGGTTTCCGCTGTCCGCAAAGCAGACACCGGTAACCAAACCGACGTATCCGGTGCCGATCACTCCGACTTTCATAGATGGTTATCTCTCGATGTTCAGGATTTCGAATTCGATGGTACCGGCGGGAACCTTCACTGCGACCACCTCTCCCACCACCTTGCCCATGAAAGCGGCACCGATGGGAGAATCGACGGAGATCTTGTTCTGTTCGAAATCGGCTTCTTGGGCCGATACCATGGTGTAACGCATGGATTTGCCGGTTTTCCGGTTTTTGGCGGTCACGGTGGACAGGATGTACACCTTGGAATTGTCCAGATTCTTCTCATCCAGCACCCGTGCGGACGACAAGGCATGCTCGAGCTCCGCGATGCGTTTCTCGAGCATAGCTTGAGCCTCCTTGGCGGCTTCGTATTCCGCGTTTTCGCTGAGGTCACCGTGGGAACGGGCTTCATCGATTTTCAAGGCCACGTCGCGGCGGCCTCTGGTTTTCAAGTCTCGGAGTTCTTCGCTCAGGCGGTCGAAGCCTTCCTGGGAGAGGTAAGTGGGTTTCACGATATCATATAGGATGGGGGCTGGCCCCTGGGTTAACCGGCAAAATACGCCGATATTCCGGCATTCGGACCATGACAAACCGGCGCAAATATACCACTCGCGAATTGGCCCACCGGCATGCCGAACGCCCGTCCGATCCCCTGTTGGCCGCCACCACCGTCTGGTTGCACGATGTGCGCAGCCTGCACAACGTAGGCAGCGTGTTCCGCTCGGCCGACGCATTCGGCATCGCCTCGGTCTGGCTCTCGGGGTACACACCCGTGCCTCCGCGGCCCGAAATCACCAAAACCGCCCTGGGTGCCGAGGCCACCGTGCCCTGGCTGGCCTTCCCCAGTGCCGATGCCGTGCTCGCCCGCATCCGGGCCGAGGGGCGTACCCTCTGGGCCGTGGAGCAGACCACCGATTCCATCCTGCTGGACCACCTCCCCCATCCGCTCCCCGCCGATCCGGTGTTGCTGTTCGGTAACGAAGTGACCGGCGTGGACGACCGGCTGCTGGCGGCGGCCCACGCCGTGCTCGAAATACCGCAGTTCGGCCGCAAACACTCGCTCAACCTGTCGGTATCGGCCGGTATCGTGCTTTTCGGCTTGCATGCGGCGGTGGTATCCCAGGCCGGCCGGCCGTAATTTGCAGGCCTTATGCCGAAACGCACGCTGGTTACCGCGGCCCTTCCCTATGCGAACGGTCCGCTTCATCTGGGTCACTTGGCCGGAGCCTATCTCCCGTCCGACCTGTACGTCCGCTACAAACGCCTCACCGGGGCCGACATCCTCTTCATCTGCGGTTCCGACGAACACGGCGTACCCATTACGCTCGCCGCGGAAAAAGCGGGTGTTTCGCCTCAGGACATCGTGGACCGCTACCACGCCCAACTCAAGGATGCCTTCGACCGCATGGGCGTTTCCTTCGATTATTACGGCCGCACCTCCTCGCCCACACACCACGCCACTTCGCAGGAGTTCTTTACGAAACTGCATGAAAAGGGCGTTTTCAAGCGGAAAAAGGACCAGCAGCTCTTCGATGCGGAAGCCGGCCGGTTCCTGGCCGACCGATATGTGCGGGGCACCTGTCCCGTTTGTGCCAACCCGGACGCCTACGGCGACCAATGCGAGAAATGCGGCACCTCCCTCTCCCCGGCCGAACTGAAGAATCCGCGTAGCGCGCTCACCGGGTCCACGCCCGAATACCGCGAAACCGAGCATTGGTATTTGCCGCTCGGCGATTTGCAACCGGCTCTGGAAGCCTGGCTGGCCGACAAGACCGATTGGAAACCCAATGTGATGGGTCAGGTGCGCAGCTGGCTGCAACAGGGCCTGAGCGACCGGGCCGTGACCCGCGACCTGGACTGGGGCGTACCGGTTCCCCTGCCCGACGCGCCCGGCAAAGTACTCTATGTCTGGTTCGACGCGCCCATCGGCTACATCTCCGCCACGCGGGAGTGGGCGGCGGCCAAGGGGCTTCCGGATGCCTGGAAGCCCTATTGGCAGGATGCCGACACCGATTTGCTGCATTTCATCGGGAAAGACAACATCGTCTTCCATTGCCTCATGTTCCCGGCCATGTTGCAGGCGCATGGCAACTACGTGCTTCCCAAGAACGTGCCGGCCAACGAGTTCCTGAACCTGGAAGGCGACAAACTCTCCACCAGCCGCAACTGGGCCGTCTGGATCCATGAGTATCTGGATGCGTTTCCGGCCGATTGGCTCCGCTATGCCCTGGGCGCCACCTTGCCCGAGACCAAAGATTCCGATTTCAGCTGGAAGGATTTCCAGAACCGCGTGAACGGGGAGTTGGCCGACATCCTGGGCAACTTCGTCTTCAGAACACTGAGCTTCACCGGACGCTTCTTTGATGGCATCGTACCGGAATTGAAGGATCCGTCCGAAGCCGACCGGGCCATGCTGGCGCGCATCGCACAGGCCAGGGATGCCGCCGGTGCCGCCTACGAGGCCTTCCGGTTCCGCGACGCCATCGCCGAAACCCTGGACCTGGCCCGCGCCGCCAACCAGTATTTCACGCAGACCGAACCCTGGAAAACCCGCACCAGCAACCCTCAAGCCTGTGCCAACACCCTGCATGTGGGGGTTCAGGTCTGTGCGGCATTGTCGGTCCTGTTCGACCCCGTGCTGCCGCATACCATGCCCGCCCTCCGGGCCGACCTGGGCCTGGGCACCCTGCCCGCCTGGGGCGAGGTGGCGGCCGGGCTCATCCCCGCCGGATCCAAGGTCGGCGCCGGTGCCGTGCTCTTCCCCAAGGTGGACGACGCGGCCATCCAGGCCCAGCTCGACAAATTGCATGTACCAACGGCTCCCGTGGGCAAACCCTACGCCGAGCGCGGTGCCGAAATCGGCATCGAGGCCTTCGCCGCCTCGGACCTTCGGGTGGGCACCATTCTCGAAGCCGAGCGTGTACCCAAATCCGATAGGCTGCTCCGCTTCCAGGTGGACCTGGGATATGAGAAACGCCAGATTCTGAGCGGCGTGGCCGCTTTCTTCGCTCCGGAGCAGATGGTCGGCAAACAGGTGGTGGTTGTGGCCAACCTCAAACCCAGAAAAATGATGGGGTTGGAAAGCCATGGCATGATCCTGTTCGCCGAAGACCGGGACGGCACCCTGCATGGGGTTGAAACGGCCGCCGAACCCGGCAGCCTGGTGAAATGAGCCAGCCCCTGGGTCCGAGTTTCGACGCATCGGGCATCACGGTCCGGGTGTTCGCACCCCGCACTCCGGGTGTCGACATCGAACTGTTCCGCGAGTACGGGTCGAACGGAGGCGTCCGCATTCCCATGATCAGCGACGGGCACGGTGTATGGACCGTCCGCTTGGATACCTCCCACATCGGTTCCTGGTACGGATTCCGCGTGGCGCCCATCGCCGGCGCCGATTTCATGCCTTCCGATTTCCCCCTGCTAGATCCCTACGCCCGCTTCGTGTCGGTCCGGAATACCTGGCGCCAGGACCCGCTGGGCCGGCTGCTGCCCGAAGAACCCTTCGATTGGGAAGGGGATACCTGGGTGCCCATAGAGGACCCCCGCGACCTGGTCATCTACGAAACCCACGTCAAGGACGCCACCCGCCACAGCTCAGCCGGAGCGGCGCGTCCGGGCACCTATGCGGCCTTCACCGACCCGAACGCACGGGGCGGCATGCGCCACATCAAACGCATGGGTGCCAATGCGGTGGAGTTCCTCCCCTTGCATTTGTCGGCATATCACGAACCCCCCTACGGCCACACGGTGCCCGGCGGAGTGACCAACCTGTGGAACCCCTATGCGGTCAACCATTGGGGGTACATGACCACCTCCTTCTTCGCGCCGGAACCCCGCTTCGTGGAACCGGACCAGGAGAAGGCACCCGTGCGGCACAGCGACCCGGCCACGCATCGCGCAGTCAAGCAGATGGTCAAGCGGCTGCATGCCGAAGGCCTGGCCGTCATCCTGGATGTGGTGTACAACCACGTATCGCAGTACGACCGGAATCCGCTCAAATATCTCGACAAAGGCTACTATTTCCGGTTGAATCCGGACGGAAGCTTCCTCAGCGAAAGCGGGTGCGGCAACGATTTCCGCAGCGAGATGCCCATGGCACGGCAGCTCATCCTCGATTCGATCCGCTACTGGGCCGAGGAATTCCATATCGACGGGTTCCGGTTCGATCTGGGGCATCTGCTGGACCGCGAGACCCTGGTCGCCATACGCGACCTGTTGCGCACCATCAATCCGCACGCCGTGCTCATAGCGGAACCCTGGGGCGGGGGCTACAACCCGGTGCTGTTCTCCGACATCGGCTGGAGCACCTGGAACGACCAGATCCGGAACGGAGTGAAGGGGTCCGACCCCGTGCACGGCCGTGGGTACATCTTCGGCGAATGGCATCACGAATCGGTGCGCTTGAGTCTGGAAAACTACCTGAGGGGCACCCTGTTGCCGCACGTGAACGGCCGCTACCACATGTCCAGGCACAGCCTCAACTACCTGGAGAGCCATGACGGGTACACCCTGGGCGACTTCATCCGCATCGGTCTGAATCCGGATCTGCTCAAAATCCCCACCGATTCCCGGGAGCGCCTGGTACCGCTCAGTGCCGGACAGAAAGCCATCAACCGGCTCGGCGCCCTGTTCCTGTTCCTGGCCCAGGGCATACCCATGATCCATGCCGGACAGGAATGGGCCCGCACCAAATGGATTGAAGATCCAGCCCGACTGGATGGTCACCGGCACAAGCCCGACCACAACAGCTACGAGAAAGACGACGCCACCAACCACCTGGATTACCGCGATGCCGCTGCCAACGCCGACCTGGTGAACTACTATGCCGGCCTGATCCGCTTGCGGAAGTCGGCACCGGCCTGGCGACGGGCCTTGCCCGAGGAAATCGTATTCACCCGGTACGATGATGCCCTGCACATCACCGGCATGCTGGACAGCGCCACCAGCGGCGACCCGCATATCTGGTTGTTTTCATTGAATGGCAACCCCTCGGCCGAAGCCCTGCTCCCCTTGCCCGACGGCTACTGGGATGTGGTGGTGACCGACGGTTGCGCCGGCACCGACACCCTGCTCCGGGTAGCCGGAAGCATCCGGATTCCGCCTTCCAGCGGAACGGTCTTACGGAAATTGCGGGCAGTGCCCTAAATTCGCGTTTTCAACCAACGGAGGTCTTCTTGCATCAAAGCGATTCCGCCAACCGCGGCACCTGGAATTCCAAACTCGGCTTCATCATGGCGGCGGCCGGTTCCGCCGTGGGCTTGGGCAACATCTGGGCGTTTCCCGCCAAAGCGGCCGACAACGGCGGCGCCATTTTCCTGATGGTGTATCTGGCCAGTTGCTTCGCCATCGGCTTGCCCATCATGATCGCCGAACTGGTCATCGGCCGGCACACCAAGAAGAACCCGGTAGGGGCTTTCCGAACCCTGAACGGTGGCTGGTTCCCCCCGTTGATCGGGTTCTGGGGCCTCATCTGTGGCGTCATGATCCTCTCCTTCTACCTCGTGGTGGCCGGCTGGACGGCAGGCTACGTGCTCGAGGAAGCCTTCTTCTTCGCCGGCTTTCCGGAATGGGCCACCTGGTTCGGCGACCTGGAGAACGGCCCCAAGAACGCCATCTTCTCGGTCCTGTTCATGCTCGGCACCATCGTCGTGATCAACGCCGGGGTGAGCAACGGCATCGAACGGGCCACCAAAGTGATGATGCCTGCCCTGTTCCTCATCCTGCTCGCTATGATCGGCTATGTGCTCACCCTGCCGGGCGCCATGGAAGGGGTTTATGTATATCTGAAACCCGATTTCTCCGAGCTGACCGGGCAGGTGGTGTTCTCCGCCCTGGGGCAGTCCTTCTTCTCGCTGAGTCTGGGCATGGGCGCCCTAATCACCTACGGCTCGTACCTGTCCAAGAAGCAGAACCTGGCCGAAAGCGCCTTCTATGTGACGATTACCGATTTCAGTGTGGCTTTCCTGGCCGGCTTTCTGGTCATCCCGGCCATGTATGTGGCCATGGGCCAGGGCATACAGATCTTCACCCCGGACGGCAACCTGGTAGCCGGCGGCCAACTGGTGTTCCAGGTGCTGCCGGCCATGTTCCACAGCATGGAGACCGGAGCAGGCGTGTTGGCCGGTGTGGCCTTCTTCATCCTACTGGGCCTGGCGGCCATCACCAGCACCATCTCCCTGCTCGAGGTGCCGGTGTCCTACGTGGTGGACGAGCACGGCTGGTCGCGCAAGAAAGCGGCGTGGACCATCGGTGGCGTCATCGCCGTCCTATCCGTGGTCATCAGTTTCGATACCGGCCTGATCGGCACCATAGACCTCGTGTTCAACTCCATCGGCCTGCCCCTGGGCGGCATCATGATCTGTGTGTTCCTGGGCTATGTCTGGAAAACGCAGAACGCCATCCTGGAACTCGAGCACGGCTTCGAAGGCATCCATGGCAGCTGGTTCAAGCCGGTATGGACCGTCTTCATCAAATACATCTGCCCCCTGCTCATCGGGTCCGTATTTGTGACCACGGTGTACGGCCTGTTTTCCTAAATCGGCGCCGGGGTGGTATCTTAGGCGCTTCCCCGAACACAGCAAACGCGTATGCCCAAAATCTCCACGTCCGACTTCAAAAACGGCCTCACCCTACAGTTTCCCGACGACATCTACACGATCATCGAATTCCTGCATGTGAAACCCGGCAAAGGCGGGGCGTTCGTGCGGTCGAAGATCAAGGGCATCACGAACGGAAAAACCATCGAGCGCACCTTCCGCGCCGGTGAGACCTTGGAGTCGGTACGCGTCGAGCGTCACCCCCACACCTACCTGTACAACGATGGGGATGTGTACTATTTCATGCACCAGGAGACCTACGAACAGATCGGTGTGAATTCGAAAGCCGTGGACCGGCCCGAATTCATGAAGGAAAGCGAGCAAGTGTATCTGGTGTTCAATGCCGATACCGAGACCGTGCTGTTCACCGAACTTCCCGACCATGTGATATTGGAAGTGGTGGATACCGAACCCGGCTTCAAAGGTGATACCGCCACCGGAGCCGTGAAACAAGCCAAGTTGGAGACCGGAGCCGTGATCAACGTGCCTCTGTTCATCAACACGGGCGACCGTCTGAAAGTGGATGCCGCCAACGGCAGCTACATCGAGCGTGTGAAATCCTGATCCTATCCCATTCTGCCCCATGGACCTGAAGCAAGTCAAAAGCCTCCTGCAGCTGATCTCGGAAGCCGACGTCAACGAGGTCTCGATCGAAGAAGGCGATTTCAAGATCAAGATCAAGAAACGTTCCGAGTCTCCGGCTCCCGTTTATGCCGCTCCGGCTCCGCAAGCGCCGGTGGCGGTACACGAGGTACCCGCCGCACGGCCGGCCGCTCCGGTAGCCGCAACGGCCCCGGCCGAACCTGCGGCCGCCGTGGTGCACATCAAATCGCCCATCGTGGGCACCTTCTATGCCACGCCCTCGCCCGACGCCAAACCGTTCGTCTCCGTGGGCGACGTGGTGGCCAAGGGGCAGCCCTTGTGCATCATCGAGGCCATGAAGATCATGAACGAGATCGAAGCCGACCAATCCGGCAAGATCGTCCGCATTCTCGTGCAAAGCGGCCAACCGGTCGAATTCGACCAGCCCCTGTTCGAGATCGAACCCGCCTGATTCCTCCATGTTCAAAAAGATTCTGATCGCCAACCGGGGTGAGATCGCCCTTCGGGTCATCCGTACCGCCAAGGAGATGGGGATCAAGACGGTGGCCGTGTATTCCACGGCCGACGCCGACTCGCTCCATGTGAAGTTCGCAGACGAAGCCGTGTGCATCGGTCCCGCCCCCTCCCGCGAGAGTTACCTCAAGATTCCGCGCATCCTGGCGGCCGCCGAGATCACCAATGCCGAGGCCATCCACCCCGGCTACGGGTTCCTGAGCGAGAACGCCGAGTTCTCCCGCATCTGCGAAGAGCACGGCATCACCTTCATCGGCCCCAAACCCTACATGATCCAGGCCATGGGCGACAAGTCCACGGCCAAGGAGAACATGATCAAGTACGGGGTTCCGGTGGTTCCCGGCTCCGACGGCATCGTGCCGGACCTGAAAACGGCCCGACGCCTGGCCAAGGAGATCGGCTATCCGGTCATCATCAAGGCCACGGCCGGTGGCGGCGGGCGCGGCATGCGCATCGTGCGGGAGGAGTCGGAGCTGGAGAAAGCGTTCGACACGGCCCGCAACGAGGCCGGGGCCGCCTTCAGCAATCCCGACGTCTATATCGAGAAGTTCATCGAGGACCCCCGCCACGTCGAAATCCAGATCGTGGGCGACGCCCACGGGTACATCACCCATCTGGGCGAACGCGATTGCTCCCTGCAGCGCCGGCATCAGAAGATCCTGGAGGAGTCGCCCTCGCCGATCATGACGCCCGAACTCCGCGAAGCCATGGGAGCGGCCGCCATCCGCGCCGCCGAAACCGTGCAATACATCGGTGCCGGCACCATCGAGTTCCTGGTGGACAAACACCTGAACTTCTATTTCATGGAGATGAACACGCGGATCCAGGTGGAGCATCCGGTCACCGAAGAAGTGACCGATTGCGACCTCATCCGCGACCAGATCACCGTGGCCGCCGGACTCCCCTTGCGCCGCAAGCCGCTGAAGATGCGCGGGCACGCCATCGAGTGCCGCATCAACGCCGAAGACCCGGCCAACGGGTTCCGTCCCAGCGCCGGCCGCATCAACGTGTTCCATCCGCCCGGCGGGCACAGCGTGCGGGTGGATACCCACGCCTATTCCGGCTATGTGGTGCCGCCCAACTACGACTCCATGATCGCCAAGCTGATCGTGAGCGCGCCCACACGTACCGAGGCCATCGCCCGCATGTCCCGCGCGCTCGACGAATTCGTGGTGGAAGGCATCAAGACCACCATCCCCTACCACAAGCAACTGATGCGCGACCCGAATTTCATCAAAGGGGAATTCACCACGCATTACCTCGAAAAGCAGTTCGTTTTCAACCCTGACCTTCACTGAGCCATGTTTCCAGCCGATCTCCGCTACACGAAAGACCACGAATGGGTACGCCGGGAAGCCGACGGCACCTTCACCATCGGCATCACCGATTTCGCCCAGGGCGAGTTGGGCGATATCGTGTTCGTGGATGTGAACACGGTGGGTGAATCTGTTGAAGCGGAAGCCGTGTTCGGCACGGTGGAAGCCGTGAAAACGGTATCGGAGCTGTTCATGCCGGTTTCGGGCGAGGTGCTGGAAGTGAATGCCGGGCTGGATGCCAACCCCGAGGCCGTCAACAACGACCCCTACGGTGCCGGATGGATGATCCGGGTACGGCCCTCCGACCCCGCCTCCTTCGAAACCCTGCTCACTGCCGACGAATACCGCGACCTGGTGTCCTGATGCGCCGAACGGCTTCGACGTGGATCCTGATTCTCGATTTCGGATCCCAATACACGCAGCTCATCGCCCGCCGCGTGCGCGAGCTGCAGGTTTACTGCGAAATCCACCCCTTCAACGCCGATCTGTCGGCCTTCGCCGACGCCCCACCCGGTGGTGTGATCCTCTCCGGCGGCCCCATGAGCGTGAACGAGCCCGGGGCCCCGCACCTGCAAACCGGCATTTTCGAGTGGAATGTGCCGGTGTTGGGTATCTGCTACGGGTTGCAGTTGCTGGCCCATACCGCGGTACCCGGCAGTGTGGAGAAAGCGGCCCGCCGCGAATTCGGTCGGGCCCGCCTGAACATCGACGACCGCAGCGACCTGTTCAAAGGGTTCGACAGCACCTGCGTGGTCTGGATGAGCCATGGCGACCACCTCATCGCCCCGCCACCCGGCTACTCCATCATCGCGCATACGGCCAACGCCCCCATCGCCGCCGTCCGCCACGAGCACAAGCCCATCTTCGGGGTTCAGTTCCACCCGGAAGTGGTCCATACCGAAAACGGCGCCCTCCTGCTCCGCAATTTCGTGTTGGGCATCTGCCGCCAACCGCAAAGCTGGACACCGGGCTCCTTCATCCAGAACCAGATCGCCGACATCCGTGCCCGGGTGGGTACCGACAAGGTCATCTGCGGGCTCTCGGGTGGGGTCGATTCCACCGTAACGGCCGTTCTCATCCACCAGGCCATCGGCGACCGCCTGCGTTGCGTGTTCGTGAACAACGGCCTGTTGCGCAAGAACGAGTACCAGGATGTGCTCAAACTCTACCGCGACGGCCTCAACCTGCCCGTGGTGGGCGTTGACGCCACCGACCGGTTCATGTCGGCCCTGGCCGGTGTGACCGACCCCGAGACCAAGCGCAAGCGCATCGGCAAGGTCTTCATCGATGTGTTCGAACACGAGATCCGCGAACATCCCGAATACACGTTCCTGGCCCAAGGCACGTTGTACCCCGACGTGATCGAATCGGTAAGCTTCAAAGGACCCAGCGCCACCATCAAGTCGCACCACAACGTGGGCGGCCTGCCGGCCGACATGCGCCTGAGTCTGCTCGAACCCATGCGCGAACTCTTCAAGGACGAAGTGCGCGCCGTGGGGCGTACCCTGGGCATACCGGAGCATTTCATCGGCCGCCACCCCTTCCCGGGCCCGGGCCTGGCCATCCGCGTGTTGACCGACATCACCCCGGAACGGCTCGACATCCTGCGCGAGGTGGACCACATTTTCATCTCCGAATTGAAGAACCACGGTCTGTACGACCAGGTATGGCAAGCCTTCGCGGTACTGCTGCCCGTGCATTCGGTGGGCGTGATGGGAGACGAGCGCACCTACGAAATGACCGCCGCCCTGCGTGCCGTGACCAGTGTGGACGGCATGACGGCCGATTGGGCCCACCTTCCCCACGATTTCCTGGCCCATGTGTCGAACCGCATTTCCAACGAAGTGCGTGGCGTGAACCGGGTGGTGTACGACATCAGTTCCAAACCTCCGGCCACCATCGAATGGGAATGAGGCTGAAACGGTGGATGCTGGCGCTCCTGCTCGGATGCGCCGCTACCCTGCCGGTTTCCGCCCAATGGAACCGGGCACTCGAAGCGTATGCGGCCGGGGGCTATCGGGAGGCGCTCGGCCTGTTCCGCCAGGTGCAAGGCCCGGAAGCCCGCCTGTTCGAAGCCAAGAGCCTGGTGGCGCTCGACCAGCCCGACGAAGCCCTGCGGGTGCTTCGGAACATGCCGGCCGCCGACCCCGCCCTGCGCGCCGAATGGACCTATACCCGGGCGCTGGCCGAGTACGCCACCACCAACACCGCGGAAGCCCTACGCCTGCTCCATGAGGTGAAGGACCGCATTCCGGAAGCGCGGGAGCTGTATGCCGAAATCGTGGCCTGGCTGAGCCCCCGTGAGCGGGAAGAGGCCTTGCGTGCCATCGACATCCCCGCGGTGCGCAACGACCTGCTGGCCTCGGAACCCGCCGCCGGCTCCTATCCGCCGGCACCCCACGGCACCGTGATCGCCATGGGCGTGGCCTTTCCCATCGTGAACCGGGACCTCCCCGAATATGCCGTGGTCCAGGCCCTGTTCAACGGCGTGGCCCTGGCTGCGGCCGATTTCAACAACCGGAATCCGAACATCCATCTATCGGTTCATGCTGTCGACATCCGCACCGATGGTGCCAACCGCCTGGAACAAGCCATCCGGGATCGGGACCTGAAACTGGTGGTGGGACCCTTGCGCAGCGACGACGCCGAGGCCCTCATTCCCGTGGTGGTCCGCAACGGGGTGCCCTTGCTGGTCCCTTTGGCCAACCACCCTAGGCTCCCCCGCACGACACCCGAAGTACTCCTGTTCAATCCGGACATCGAGGACGCGGGTATCGCCATGGCCCGTTTCGTGCTCGATTCGCTTCGTCTGCAACGGGTGATGGTGCTGGCCCAAGCCGAATCGGACGGACACCTGGAAGCCACCGCCTTCACCGAAACCCTACGGGCCTCGGGATTGACGGTTGACTTGCGTGTGGGCGATTTCGGCATGAATGACGGTACCATGCAGCTGGCGGTCGGTGACGCCTTGACCGGACCCGACAGCCTGCGCATGCAGGCCATTTATGCGCCATTTACCGGGCAACAGGCACGAGCCCAGCTGGATCGGTTGGTCACCTTCGTCGAGGCCCGCCGCACCGAAGTCGTGTTGCTGGGTAACGATGAATTGGGCTACCTGGACCACCCGGCCGACCGCTTGGCCCGAAATCCGGTCTATCATACCTCACTGACCGATCTGGCCCCGAAAACGGAGCTGCTCGAAGCCTTCCGCAGTTCCTATCTGGATCTCACCGGCATCGAACCCACCGATTTCGCTTATATCGGGTACGATGTGGCCGATTTCGCCCTCCGTCGCCTGCAGCAGGTGCAACATCCCGACCTGCTGCGGACCATGCTCACCGCTCCCGGTTCCCATTCGGGCCTGCAACTGCCCATCCGGTTCGGTACCAGCCGGCAGAACCGCCGCATACCGGTGTACGAGCTGCAACCCGATGGACCGGTGCTGAAGAACTGATCAGCGGCTTTCCAGCCGTTCGCGCAGGATCCTCC
>JANJTJ010000065.1 GCA_024711145.1 Balneolales bacterium | reverse complement strand
CACCCCACGTCATCCATCTTTGGTAAGGTGGCTTTGGCGGGGAGGACCCACCCGTTCCCATTCCGAACACGGCCGTTAAGCTCCCCTGCGCCGATGGTACTGCCTCAAGCGGAAGAGTAGGTCGCCGCCTTACCTTTTTTTTACCCCGTCAGCTCCTTGACGGGCTCTCTTCTAAGCCATGTCCCTCCCGGTACATGGCTTTTTTTCTTTACTTTAGCTGTATCCTACCGAAACCAAGGTCCTTACGTGTCCAGCTTCCGATTCCCATCTTTCGAACCAACCGCTCCGCCTGTCAACGCGCCCTTCGATGTCTTCCTCACGCACTACACGTCCACGTTGCGGACCCTGTTCAGCGAGCGGTCGAATATCGAGGAGTTGAGCCTGCACAGGGGGCTGCCTCCGTTCATCCTGCGCGACATCATGGCATGCAACCCCCTGGCCGTGAACATCCCCACCGAATATGGCGGCCGTGGCAGCCACATGGACGAAGCCATGACCCTGCTCGAAGCCACTTCCTACGAATCGCTTCCGCTTTCCCTCCTGTTGGGCATCAATAGCGCCCTCTTCCTGCAACCCGTTTCCATTTACGCCGATCCGTCGGTCCGTGCCGGCATCTTCTCCCGGTTCATCCATGAAAAGAACATGGGTGGTCTGATGATTACCGAACCCGATTTCGGGTCCGATGCCCTCCGCATGCAGACCGGTTACACGGTGGAAGACGGTCATTATCATCTGAAAGGCACCAAACACTGGGCCGGGCTCACCGGCTGGGCCGACTTCTGGCTGTTGACGGCTCGTCGCCGAACCCCCAACGGCGATCTGACGCGCGACATCGATTTCTTCATCCATGATGCCTCGCTCAAGGGTATCGAGGTGGAGGAAGTCTTCCACAACCTGGGCTTGTATATGCTGCCCTATGGGCGCAACAAGATCGACGTGAAGATTCCGGCGGCCTACAAGCTCGAGCCCAAGACCACCGGTGTCACCATGATGTTGGACATCCTGCACCGGAGCCGCCTGCAATTCCCCGGGATGGGGATGGGCTTCCTGCGCCGCATGCTTGACGAAGCCTTCACCCACTGCCGCGACCGGGTGGTCGGTGGGGCCAGCCTGCTTACCTACGACCAGGTGCGGAAACGGCTGGCACGGCTGCAGGCCCAGTTCACCGTATGTTCGGCCCTGTGCGCCTATACGGTTCGGAATGCGCCCATCGACAAGGATGTTTCCCGCATGGATGTGGAAGCGAATTCGATCAAGACGGTGGTCACCGATTACATGCAGGAAGCGGCCCAGTCGCTGCTTCAGCTGGTAGGTGCCAAGGGCTACCGGTTGGACCACATCGCCGGCCGTGCGGTGGTCGATTCCAGACCCTTCCAGATTTTCGAGGGCTCCAACGACATCCTCTACCAGCAGATCACGGAGTCGGTGCTAAAAGCCATGCGCAAAAGCCAGGTGGACAATCTCTACGCCTATCTGCGCTCTACCGACATCATGGGTCGGGCGGCTGAAATACTGCGCCCCATGCTCGATTTCAACGTGGAGATGAAGATCGCCCAACGGAAACTGGTGGAATTGGGCCAGGTGTTGGGTCGGGTGTTCTCCCTGGAGATGGTGCTCCGTTTGGGCGATACCGGTTTCCGGTCCGAACTGATCCAATCCTGCATCCAGGTTCTGCAGCAAGAGATCCACAATCTGATGGCCAGTTACCAGGTGGAGCACACCGGCGATTTCGTGGACGATTACAGCATCGACAGCAGCTGGTTGGCTTATTCGAAACCCTGAGCCCCCCATGTCTTCCCAAACCCAGGCGCTCGAACTCACCGCCATCAAGAATTACCTGTTGCCGTTGATCCGGCCGGGAAAACGGTTTCCGCTGTTGCCGGGTGCCCGCTCGGTGAGTGGCGAGGCCGCCTTCATCGGGATATCCGAAGACGAATTGATGGAAGCCCGCATCCGGTACGACCAGACGGCGCGTCAAGCGGCGCTCGAACTCCTCAAGGAGGATGTGGTGCAGGACGCGATGGAAGCCCGGATTTTCGGTGATGGCGGGCGGATCGCCGTCGTCGGCGATTCCATATCCGAAGATGCCCAGGGCTGGGCCGCCATTCTGGCCCATTTGCTGGATATCGGTGCCGAGGGCGATTTCAAACTCATCAATGCCAGTGGGTACGGCTATACCTCGCTGGATGCCCTTCGCACTATCGAACGCGACGTGATCTGGTACAAACCCGACCATGTGATCGTGGCCTTGGGCACACTGGACGCCCTGCGCCTGTATGGGGCCCCCAACCGCACGTTGGTGTCGTTGGCCGAATTCTGGGAGAACCTTTCGACCATGGAATCCATGGTGGGCGAGGTGACGAAAAACCCGGTCATCTGGATCACACCGGCACCGGTAGTGAACGAACAGGTGGATGAATTGGCCCTATTCGCCGGAAATGTGGCGGAAGCCGACCTGCATGATTACCGCCAGGTGGTGGCCGGCAAACCGGGTGTGGTCGTGGATCCCTACGGCCACCGGTTCGGACATCCCGTAAACGGCTGGCATCTGCAGGCGGATGGGTTCCACCACAGCCTGGCCGGCCACCAAGCCACATTGAAGGCGCTCTGCCAAGCCTTGATGCAGGCTCAGAACCGGACCTGAACCCGGGCTACATCGATTTTGAAGGCGGGAGACAGTCCGGCATGTCCGGCTCCGTCGTTCCCCGGAAGCACCGCCAGACCCGGCTCCAGGAACCCGACCGAGGTGTTTTGCCCGGTGCGGATCTGCAAGGGATAGGCACTTCCCAGGCCGTCGGGTATGGTGTTCGAATAGTAGAAGGCGTCGGCCAGGCCGAATGCGAAACCGGCCCAAAGCCCGGTTCCCACGCCGTATTGGAGCCCTTCGACCAGTGGTTCGTTCACCATGAGGGCGATGGCCACACCCACGATACCACCGGTGGCACCCCCGTAGAAGGTGTCCATGAGGATGATTTGTCCGGTATAACCGGCCGAATTGAACATGCCGTCGATGCGGGAGCCGTTACCGATGCCGGTGTAGGTCAGATCGTAGATGCCCAGGCCCAGGCCGTACAGTGTGCCCATGCCAACTCCCACCCGAAGGGGCGTGGGGTCGCCCGAGTTGGCCAAGGCCATGGTACCCAAGCCGAGCAGGGTGCCGTTCGCCGTTCCCATGAGGGTGTTGCCGGCCAGCGGTTGCAGACTTTGCGCCCGGGCGGGTACGCTGATGGCCAGAAGCAGGAGCAAGGCGGAAAACAAGGAACTACGCATGGATTCAGGAAGGATCTGTGATTGAAATGGGGAGTGATTTGCCACTGAGCACGGCGCCGCCGTCTTGGGCGAACCGTGCGACCCAAGCGCCCATGGTTTCGGCGGAAACCGGCGCCTGATACCCGGGGAATGCTTCGGCCAGCATGTCGGTGGCCACGGCACCCAAGCATAAGGTATTCACGCGGATGCCCATAGGTTCCCATTCGACAGCCAGGCATTCGCCCAGAATGGACAAGGCTCCTTTGGTGGTGGAGTAGGCCGTGAGTCCCGGAAATTTGGAACTGCCTTGGTAGCCGCCCATGCTGGAGAGCAGCACGATATGGGCACCCGGCTTGAATCGGCCTTGCATGCTGCGCAGCAGGCGCACCGCACTCATGACATTGGCCTGCCAGAGGAAATCCCAATCGGCATCGGATAGGGCTGAAAAAGGTTGGTTGAGCAAGGCGCCAGCGGCGTGCACCATGCCGTCGTAGGGCGGGGAATCGAACGTGGCCAGGACGGAGGCGGGCGCCTGGGGATGGGCGAGGTCGGCCGCGCACGTTCGGATGTGCTCGGGAAAGCGGTCTTGCAGGGTCTTGAGCGCCTGTTCCGACCGCGAGACCACATCCACCGTGTTTCCGGCGGTAGCCAGGGCCGAGGCGGTCGCCCGCCCTATTCCTCTGCTCCCTCCGGTTACCAGCCAATGCTTCATGTGCCGGAAAGTACGGCGAATCCGGCTCCTATCAGGTCATCGAGTTCTTCGGATGTTTTCCGGAATGCCTGGAGTTGCGACTCCAACCGGGATCGCAGTCCGTCGGCACCTGCGTCGTGCTTCAGATATTCGACCAGTTCGAGGCGGGAGAGCCAGTCGGTGGGATGATGTAGGTCGAGCAACCGCGAGATATCGGCTGCTGCGGCGGCATCGGGTGTGCCGGCTGCGCGCAGGTCGCGCAGTCGGGTGTGGAGCTGGAACAGGTGCCGGTCGTTGTCGGTGTGGTGAATCGGAATGGCGGTTTTGTCCGATTTCGGCGGGTACACGTTGTACTGTTCTTTGTCGGCCGTGCCCGAGTAGGCGCTGGTGATGCCCGCTCCCACGGCTTGGTCGAATACCCCCCAATCGGGATGGTACACCACCTCGCCTTGCGGGTCGCGCACGGTGCAGTTCCGCCAGGTGAACACGAGGTTCCGGCCGTCTTTGCGCAGGATATGGCTCAGGTGGCCCGAAATCACATAGCCGGAGCGGAACCGGAGGGTGGCCTCGCGGCCGGTATCCAGCCCGATCCGGAGCAGGTCGCCTTCGTCGGCGGCAGCCAAGGGCATGTCGAGCCCCTCGACCGACCCGACAGGTGAGCTGAAGCCGTCGGCATGGTGGCCGATGCCGTGCCCGGTCAACTCCCGGTCGCCGTGGGCGAGCTGGGTGGGCCCCGATGTGCGGATGAAGGCGGGGTTGCCCTGGGCGTCGGTGCGGATGTCGGTGAACCGGCCCGATACCTGCAGGCCGGAATCGAACACCCAGGTACCGACCTGGCCCGATTTGATGACTTCCCGGGCGGCGGGTACGCCGCCGCGGCGGAAGGCCATGCCGTCGGCATAGGTTTCGAGCACGTCGATCAGGTGGTCGAAATCCCGGGCTACGAACAGCTGGGGCTGCATGCGGGTGATGTCGTAATCGTACCGCACGCAGTCCGCATCGAGCGGAAGTTTGACGACCGCCGGGTCCAGGCAGGCTTTGCTCTCACCGACCGAAGACAGGATACCCGCGCCGAAGATCTTGAAATCGCGCACCGTTCCCACCAATCCGTACTCCACGGTCCACCAATGCATGCGCGCGAGCAGGGCCGATTCGCTCGGATCGGTGTTGGCGGCGGCTTTCGCGGCCAGGTCTTCCTCGGCGGCTTTGAGATCCGCTTCGGGTGTGCCGGGGAATTCCTTCAGGATGGAGAGATGGCGGATGGCTTCGTACAATTCGTAATCGGCCTGGGAGAACACCGCCTTCGAACCGTATTCGCCGAATTTCCGCAGGAAGGTGGAGTAGGTCTCATCGGCGATGATGGGGGCATGGCCGGCCGCCTCGTGGATGATGTCGGGGGCCGGCGTGTACAGGATGTGGTCGATTGTCCGGATGTCGGCCGAAATGACCAGAATGCGATGGGCCTGGAATTCCATGAAGGCGGCGGGTGGCACGAACCCGTCCACTACCACGGCACGCCAGCCGATCTTGGACAGGGCGGCGTTCATGTCGTCGATGTCGGGTATGCGGTCCAGGCCGATCCCGGTTTTGCGCAGGCCTTCCAGGTAGGCGGGATGTGCGTGTTGCCCGAGGAAGTTCACATTCCGGCGCATCACATAACGCCAAACCGCATGGTCTTGGGGGGTGTACCGGTCGTAGTGCTGGCGCACCACGAATTGGCGTAGGTAGGACGGAATGCTGCGGATGACGTCGTCTTGTGAGATGCTCATGGGGATATTGTGAAAGCGCTTTTCCTCATCGAAAATACGGAATCCGTATCTTCATCCCGTGCTGGTACCTACCCATATCCAAGAATTGAAGCCGTACGTCGCTGGGATGACCCTGCGGGAGATGCGGGAAACCTATGATGTGGCCCGGGTGGCCAAATTGGCCTCCAACGAGAACCGATGGGGGTGCAGCCCGCGGGCGGTGGAAGCGGCGGCGGCCTCCCTGGCCGATACGTCGCTCTATCCCGACCCCGACGCACGGGATCTGCGCCGCGCCTTGGCCGCCCGTTTCGCGGTGCGCACCGAGAACGTGATCGCGGGGTCCGGGTCCGAAGGGCTCATGTCGCAGATCACCCGGGCGTTTTTTCTGGATGACGAGGAGGCGCTCTGTGCGGCGGTCACGTTCATGGGCTTTCCCATACTGGCCAAAAGCCGTGGGGTGAAATTGGTGGCCGTGCCGCTCACGGCCGATTGGCGCATCGATCTGGATGCGTTGGCCGATGCGGTGACGCCCAAAACGAAGATCATCTACCTGGCCAATCCGAACAATCCGACGGGCACGGTATTCACCCGGGCCGAGTTCGAGCGGTTCATGGCCCGCATACCCGACCATGTGCTGGTCATACTGGACGAAGCCTATTTCGAATTCGCCCAGGACCTGCCCGATTTTCCCGATTCCATGCGGTATCGGTTGGACAACGTGATCACCTTGCGCACCTTTTCCAAGGCGTACGGCCTGGCCGGGTTGCGCATCGGTTATGGGTTCGCGCACGACCGGCTCATCTCCGAGCTGTTCAAGGTGAAATTGCCGTTCGAGCCGTCGGCACCCGCTCAGGCGGCGGCCTTGGCCGCCCTGGAAGACGAGGCCTTCCTCGACATGACCCGCAGGAAAACGGCCGCAGGCCGCGAGCGCCTGTACCGCCTGTACGATGCGTTGGGATTCCCCTATGTGGTGTCGCACGCCAACGCGGTGATGTCGGTGCTTCCCACCGAAAAAGAGGCGGTGGAGCTCACCCAATACCTGCTGGAAGACGGGGTGATCGTGCGGCGGCTGCCGGCTTTCGGTTTGCCCAACGCCATCCGTGTGACCGTGGGTACCGACGAAGACCTGGACCAATACGAAGCCCGGCTCAGGAGCTGGGCCCGCTGATCACTCGTCGAATGTGAACCGGCGGTAGATGGTGATGCGTGCGTGCAGGGTATGGAACACCCAATACCTGGTGCTGGTCCATACATCCAACTGCTCGTATTTGTCGAGCGACAGGGATGGATCGAGGTACACGGTGATGCCGTTCTGGGTGAGCAGCACGCATTCGCCGGCATGGGCGGGAATTTCGGCATACGCCACCAGCTGGTCGGGCGAGTACCCGGGCCTACCTGCCTTCGGATGGCGGGATATATGCAAGGCCGCACCTTTGCGCAAGAGATGGCGACGGGCCTTTTTGGAGATAGAGACTACGGGTAAATCCATGTGTAGAACGAGTCAATCCGTACAACCGCAAGCTGTCCGATTTTGTTCCTCGCTACCTGCTTATCTTTGTGCCGAACTTCAAGATACGCATGAGAAATCGCCCAAAACGCGTCTATATCGATACATTAGGATGTTCTAAGAACACGGTCGACTCCGAATTCCTGATGGCCCAGGCCGAAGCCAATCAGATTCTCGTAGTGGATTCAGTCGAGGATGCGGATACCGTTCTGATCAATACCTGCGGTTTCATCGATGCGGCCAAGCAGGAATCCATCGACCACATTCTGGAAGGGGTATCGCTCAAAAAGGCCGGCCAGGTGGACCAGGTGTTCGTTATGGGGTGCCTCTCCGACCGGTATGCGGCCGACCTCCAGGCCGAAATCCCCGAAGTGGACCAGTATTTCGGCTCATCCCACAAGAGCATTCCGGATGTGATCCGTGCCTTGGGTGGCGATTTCAGAAAAGAACTCCTGGGCGAGCGGCGGGTGAGCACCCCCCGGCATTTCGCCTATCTGAAGATTTCGGAAGGGTGCGACAACCCCTGTTCCTTCTGTGCCATTCCGCTCATGCGGGGCGGGCATGTGTCCACTCCCATGGAGGATCTGTTGGCCGAAGCGCGTGCCCTGAAGGCCAAGGGGGTGCGGGAATTGGTGGTCATCGGGCAGGACACCACCTACTACGGCCTGGACCTGTACGGCAAGCGCACCCTGGACGAACTGCTCAAGCGCTTGAGCGACATCGGGTTCGATTGGATCCGCCTGCTGTATGCCTATCCGGCCAAGTTCCCCGAGCACATCCTGCCCGTGATCCGGGAGCGGGAGAACATCGTGAAGTACCTGGACATGCCCATCCAGCACGGATCGACCGAGGTGTTGAAATCCATGCGGAGGGGCATTACCCGGAACCGGTTGGAAGAATTGATAGGTACCATCCGTGCCGAGGTGCCGGGCATCCGCCTTCGGACCACCATGATCGTGGGGTACCCGACCGAAACCAAGGCGCATTTCGACGAGATGCTGGACTTCGTGGGGCGCATGCGTTTCGACCGTCTCGGGTGCTTCCCCTATTCGCAGGAAGATGCGACCACGGCGTTCGACCTGGGCGATGCGGTTTCCCAAAAAGAGAAGCAGCGCCGGGTGAAAACCCTCATGGCCCTGCAGGAAACCGTATCTCTGGAAAAGAACCGGGCCCTGATCGGGTCGGTATTGCCGGTTCTGGTGGACCGCATCGAGGACGGGGTGGCCTATGGCCGCACGGCATACGATTGCCCCGAGGTGGACAACGAGGTGTGCGTGCAGGGCGGTGAGCCCGGGTTCGATGCCGGCACCCTGGAGGTGGGCGGCATGTACCCGGTGGAGATCACCGATGCCGAGGCCTTCGACCTGTTCGGTGAGTTTACGGCGCCGCGGTAAGCGGTTTGCCGTCCGGGAAGGGAACGAAGGTGGGCATGAGGGCCAAGGCCGGCACGCCCTTGCGGGTCAGGCGGGCGTATTCGGCCGTCCGATGTGCCATGAAGGCGGCCCGATGCTCGGGAGCCACGGGATCGCCGTTCGGCGTTTCCACCCGGTAGGGATCGGCCGGTTGGCCGTTCACCCAGAACCGGTAGCACAGGTGGGGCCCGGTGGCCAGGCCGGTGCTGCCCACGTAGCCGATGATCTGCCCTTGGGAAACCGTGGAGCCGGCACGCACACCCGGCGCGATGCGGCTCATGTGCAGGTATCCGGTTTCGTAGGTACCGTTGTGGCGCAGTTTCACCCAGTTGCCGTTGCGGGAGTCGTACCCGGCTCGGAGCACCACGGCGTCGCCCACAGCGCGGATGGGGGTGCCGCTGGGTGCGGCGTAATCGGTGCCATGATGCGGGATGTTGCGCCGCAGGATGGGGTGGAAACGGCGGTTGGTGAACCGCGACGAGATGCGGCTGAAGGCCAATGGTGCTTTCAGGAAAGCTTTTTTCAGGGAGTTCCCTTCGATGTCGAAATAGCCGCTGCGCCCGTCCTGCTCGAAATGGAAGGCCGTGTACTCTTTGCCTATGTGGGTGAAGGTGGCCGATGTGATGCGCTTGACCCCCAACGATTTTCCGTCCAGGGTCTCTTCTTCGAACAGGACCGTGAAGCGGTCGCCACGTTGGATGCGGTAGAAGTCGATCTGCCAGGCGAACACTTCCGACAAGGATACGGCCAGAGCCGGCGTGGCGCCCAGGCCCATGAGCGTTTCATACAGTGAACCGGAGATTTCACCCTCCAACTGGCGGCTGCGCACCTCCACTTCCCGTTCGGCCCGCGACACCTTGATTTCCGGAGCGGTTTGGAACACCACATACTCCGTTGCCGAGGCCGAATAGACCAACAAGGTCGGGTGTGTGGCCGGATCGTTGGGAATGTATTGGGTGATGGTGTTGCCGGGGGCTATGCGGCGCACGTTGAAGACACCGTCGGCGGCGGCAACCACGGCGGAAGCGGTAGGCGCATCGTAACCCAGGTCGGCCAGGATGCCACCCAGGGTCTCGTTGCGGCGCACGTCGCGCGTGGTGATCTCATAGGCGTCGATCGGCATCCCGTAGGCATCGCGCTCTCCCACTTCGGTAGGCGCGACCTCGGACACCGGGACGGTTCGGGTAAAGAAGGAGGTGTCGGGCACATAGGAACAGGACGACACGACCACCATCCCGAGACCCATCACCAACCCCCGTAAAGGGTTGTAATTCATGGCGTTGCAAAGATGCGGCCCCGAAGCCTTCCATGCAAGCATCGGGAGGCCGGAAATTTCTCCCGATATTCCGGTCATAATCCCTGAAAAAGCGCTTTCAACGAGGAAATCCCATGCTCATCGACAAATCCGTCATCATCGAACGGCCGCTTGAAGCGGCGTATGAAGACCACCTGGGCCTGGTGGATATCGACTGCATCGAACTGTATGCGGCCAACGGCAAGCAGGCCGCACATTACTACCAGACCGTGTTCGGTTTCACCCTGACCGCCTATGCCGGGTTGGAGACCGGCGTGCGCGACCGGGCCAGCTGGGTGCTCGAACAAGGCAACATCCGCCTGGTGATCACCAGTCCGCTCACGGGCGATTCGCCCATCGCCGAATGGATCCGCATCCATGGCGACGGCATCCGCGACATCTCCATGGCGGTCACCGATGTGGAGCGCGCCTTCCGCGAAACCGTGAAACGGGGCGCCAAACCCGCCTTGGAACCCACCGCGTTCACCGACGAGCACGGCACCTTCATGAAAGCCGCCATCTACACCTATGGCGACACCCTGCACAGTTTCGTGGACCGCAGCCGCTACCACGGCTTGCACATGCCGGGGTACCAACCCCGCGAAAGCCGCCTGAAGGTGGAGCCTGTGGGTATCCAGTTCGTGGACCATTGCGTGGGCAACGTGGAACTGGGCGCCATGGAGAAATGGGTGGCCTTCTACCGCGACGTGATGGGCTTCAACCAATACATCCATTTCGACGACAACGACATCGCCACCGAATATTCGGCCCTCATGTCGAAAGTGATGGCCGGTGGCCGGGGCATGATCAAATTCCCCATCAACGAGCCGGCCGAAGGCCGCAGGAAATCGCAGATCCAGGAGTATCTGGATTATTACGGGGGTCCCGGTGTGCAACACGTGGCCTTGCTCACGCCCGACATCATCGCCACCGTGAAAGCCCTGCAGGCCAACGGCATCGAGTTCCTCACCGTGCCCACCACCTACTACCGCACCCTGGAGGAACGGGTGGGCAAGATCGACGAGCCCATTGCCGAACTGGAACGGTTGGGCATTCTGGTGGATCGGGACGATGAGGGGTATCTGCTGCAGATCTTCACCAAACCCGTTGGCGACCGGCCCACCCTCTTCTTCGAGATCATCCAGCGCAAAGGGGCCCGCGGGTTCGGCGTCGGCAATTTCAAAGCCCTGTTCGAAGCCATCGAACGCGAGCAGGACCGCCGGGGGAACCTATGATCTACCACCAGTTGGGCCAGGTGCCGCACAAGCGGCACACCCAGTTCCGCAAACCCGACGGCAGCCTGTATTCCGAAGAGTTGTTCGGGGCGGAAGGCTTCAGCGGCAGCTCCTCGCTGCTGTACCATATCCATCCGCCGACCACCGTGAGCCGCGTGGAACCCGGTGCGGAAATCGTCATCAAACCCTGGAAGGAAGGGCTGCTGCGCCATCACCACATCCTGGGAGGCAAGATTCCCGCCGGGGGCGACCCGGTTACCGGCCGCACCGTGCTGCTCTACAACAACGACGTGCAGCTTTCGCTGTGCCGGCCCACCGAGCCCATGCCCTGGTTCTACCGCAACGGGGAACACGACGAACTGCTCTTCATCCACGAAGGGGAGGGCGTGTTGGAAAGCGTGTTCGGCGCGCTGCCGTTCGGGCCGTTCGATTACCTGGTCATTCCCCGGGGTACCACCTACCGGCTGGTGTTCCATACCACGGAGAACCGCATGCTGGCGTTGGATTCCACCGGACCCATCGGCATTCCCAAGCGCTACCTGAGCAAATTGGGGCAGTTCATGGAGAACAGTCCCTTCTGCGAGCGCGACATCCGTCGGCCGGAAATGCCCCTCACCATCGACGAGCGGGGCGAATACGAGGTCCGCATCCGCAAACAGGGGCGGTACCACCACTACTTTTTCCCGCATCATCCCTTCGATGTGGTCGGGTGGGACGGCTACCTCTACCCCTACGCCTTCAACATGAAGGATTTCGAGCCCATCACGGGTCGGGTGCACCAGCCGCCGCCGGTGCATCAGACCTTCGACGCGCCGAACTATGTGGTCTGCAGTTTCTGTCCGCGCAAGTACGACTACCATCCTTTGGCCATTCCGGCGCCCTACAACCATTCCAACGTGGACTCCGACGAGGTGCTCTATTACGTGGAAGGGCAGTTCATGAGCCGGAAAGGGGTGGATCTGGCCTCGCTCACGCATCATCCCGGGGGCATTCCGCACGGGCCGCATCCGGGCACCGTGGAGAAAAGCATCGGGAAAGAAGCCACCGAGGAGTATGCGGTGATGGTGGACACCTTCCATCCGTTGCATCTCACCGAGGCCGCCCGCGACCTGGACGACGGCCATTATCCCTATTCCTGGATCGACCATGCCTGAGGTGCGGTTCGATCCGGCCGCGGTGCCGCCCAAAGACCGCTACAAGATCCTCACCGGCACCGTCATACCGCGGCCCATCGCCGTGGTAAGCACCCTCAGTGCCGACGGGCGGCCCAACCTGGCGCCCTTCAGCTTCTTCACCGTGGCCGCCTACGACCCCATGGTGTTGGCCTTTTTCCCGCTCAAGTACAAGCGGGATAAGGAGTTGAAGGATACGGTCCGCAATCTGGCGGAAACCGGCGAATGCGTGGTACACATCTGCACCGAGGAGTTGGCCGAGGCCGCCAACCGGGCCAGCGGGAAATACGACCACGGCGTGGACGAATTCGCCTTGGCCGGTTTGGAGACCGTAGCCAGCGAGCGGGTGAGACCGTTCCGCATCAAAGGGGCCAAAGCCGCCTTCGAATGCCGGTTGTGGAAGACCCTGGAGATCGGAGCCGGAGAAGGTGGCAGCGACGCCATGTTCGTGGAGGTGGTACTGGCGCATCTGGATGCCGACCTGCTGGACGGCACCCGGGTGGATGCGAAACGGCTGGCACCCGTGGCGCGCCTGGCGGGCAGCTCTTGGGTGCGCCTGGGCGAGGTCTTCGAGCTCGAGCGGCCGGGTTAGGGAATCACCCCACCCGCACGCCGAAAGCCGCCACCAATCCCGGCAGTTGGTCGGCATCCAGGCGCAACCCCTGCACGGCGGTGGTACGGGGGTCGGCCGCGAAACCGGTACTTCCGCGCAGGTCGGCGTTCACCAACCGCGCACCGGTGAAATCGGCGCCGGTCAAGGTGCAGTTCCGAAGCACGGCGCCTTCAGCCAGGCATTCCGTGAAATCGGCGCTTTGGAAGCTGCAGGCGTGGAAGGTCGATTTCCCGAGGTTGACCTTGTGGAACACGCCGTGGTCGAGCATGCAGGTTTCCGCTGCTATCGATAACCCGAAGGCGTGTGCGCTGTCGAGGCGCAAACCGAGCATCTTGCAGGCTTCGAAACGGACCTCGCGCAGCGAAGTGCGATAGAGTTTGGTGTTGCTGAGGTCGCAGCGGCGGAACACGCATTCCACAAAGCGCAGGTCGGAAAGATCCACCCCGGCGAACACGCAGTCTTCGAACGTGCAGGCGGTGTATTCGCCTGGTTCGGGGGAATCGGTGCGGAAATCGCGTTTGCGAAAGATGCGATCGTCGTGAAAGAGACTCATGGCTCAGTCCAACGACTGCCGGTGGAAGGTGAAGGTCTCCACGGTGGGCCCTTGTGCGTTCCGGAAAGCCAGTTTCACGGTCAGGGTGTCGCCCGAGCGGTGGTAGGTGAGGCCGTTGAACCAGGCGGTGTGGGGTTCCACCGCTACGAGGGGGAATTCTACCCAACGGTCTTTTTCTTCCCAAGGTGAACCGTCCCTATTGAAATGTTTGAGTCGGACCCGGGTACCTGCGCCGCCTACCGAGGTAATCATCATGTATTCGCTGAACCAGAGCCCATCGCCTCGGTACTGGCGGAAGATTCCCGCCATGGAGCTGTCGGCCGCGGGCATCCACAGTTCCTCGCTGCGTCCGCCCAGGCCCGAACCTACCCAATAGCCGGTGAGCCATGCGAACTGCGATAGTTGGGCATGTGCCGGAGCCTGACCCGGTTCCAGGCGGCGGATGTCCTGGCTTTGGCCGGCGGTGGGTGCCAGGAGCAGCAGGGCGAACAGGAGGGATTTCATGCGCGGGTCCAGAGTCGGTGGCAGATATGCCCGAAACCGCCACCCAGGGCGATGGTGACCGCCGCGGCGATGAGGATATGCGGTTCGGCGGCCAGATCGTTGGCGATCACGCCGGGTACGGCCACAGCGGCGCCGGCCACCAGGCCGGTACCCGCGAAGGGTGCCAGGTCGGTGATGCCGTGTTTCACGAACAGACGGAAGAGCAGCAGCGAGGCCACGGCCATTGGTATGGCCGCTATGGAACCATATGCCATGCCGTACAGCGCCCAGAGGCCCACCAGGGCCGGATCCATGTTGGAATCGCTACCCAATCCCCCATAGACCAATTCGGTCAAGCCGCTGGCTACCGATACCGCCATAGGGGCCACCAAACCGATGAGGACCAGATGTGCCAGGTAGGTTTGCCAGTTCGGTTTCATCAGCGTTCCCACTCCAGACGGGCGTCGATTCGGGTGATGTAGATGTCGGTGACGCCCGGATAGGCGCTTTCGGTGCCTACGTAAAGCCAGATGTTGCCATTGCGGCTGCTGGCGGCCCGAATACCGGTGGTGGTGGACCGCACCACCCGCCGGTAGCTTCCGGTTGTGGTATTGATGCCGATACGGCCGAGGACCTCCGTTTCGAATCCGGCATTTCCGTGGTTGCCCTTGTCCACATTCAACCGCCAGATTCCGGAATCGGCCAGGGGGCGGATTTCGCTGGTGGTGGCACCCACTTTGAGAAACACCGGTTGCTCTTCGGTGGCATCGGTCACGTATTCGACGGTCAGGTGTACCCTGAAATTGACCGAAGACGCCACGCCGCCCAAGCGTCCGGCCAGGTACATGAACACGTCCTCGTTGCGGTTGTGGCTGGAGAGCCGGAATGCGGTACCGGCCGGAATGATGCCTTCGGGCAACGGTTCCATGCCAAAGCGGAAGGCATAGTGGTCCAGGCTGTCGCTCTCGGACAACCCCACCGGATAATCGGCGAAACCGGCGGTCCATCCGCCATCACCTTCCGAAAAGAGGGTATTGGATCGGTAGTTGATGGTGCCGTCGTCGGAGCCGACTCCGCAGCCGGATAGGACGATGACCCATGCTATGCCGAGGAGGAGTCTCATTCAGGCCTTGCGGTCCACGATCTGGTTATCGTCGTTGATGAAGCCTTCGTAGCGGGCCAGTTGCACCAGGGTGGTGCTGAGGAGTTGGTCCAGGTTGATGGCGGAAGATTTGAGCCAACGGTGGATGTCGCGGTCATCCGGATATTTTTCGATGCATTCGTCGGTATAGGAGATGAAATCACGCACGACCTCGAGGATGTCCAACAGTTTGTTGGGGCATTGGCACTCGATCATGTCGGCGTGCTGTTTGAGTTGTGCGGCGGCTTCGGGCGATATCTGGAGACCGTCTTCGATGGTGATGCGCATGGGCTTCGACTTACAGGTTCATGGGCAGGAGCCAGAACAGGCGGGCGTCCTCTTTTTTGCCGCGCAGTTTCCGGCTTCCCATTTCCATGAATTTAAACGAATCGGCCACACGGAGATAGGCGTTTTCGGAGAGCAACACATCCACCAGGTAGTGTTTGGTGAGTTCTTCGATGCGTGCGGCGGTGTTCACGGTGTCGCCGAGCACGGTGTCCTGTTCGAGGCGGCTGGTGCGGATGCGGGCGTAGGCGGTGGGGCCGGAATGAATGCCGATGCCGATACCCACTACCGACTCGGTTTTGAAGTAGCGTTGGGCGTTGATGCCGTTGAGGGTGGCGCGCAGGGCGATGGCGGCCAGGCAAGCCGACCGGGCGTGGTCGGCACTCTCATCCAGGATGCCGAAATGGGCCAGGAAACCGTCACCGGTGAAACGGTCCACCACGCCTCCGTGCTGTTCCACGGTGTCTCCCAATACCGAGAGTACCGAGTTGGCGAAGGCCACGGCCTCGTTGGGGTCTTTGTCGTCGAACAGGGAGGTGAAATTGCGGATGTCGCAGAAGAGGATGGTGGCGTCTTTTTTGAAGCTCATGGATGCCCGGCGGCCGTGCTTTTGCTGAGTTTGTTTCCTTCCGCATCCAACACCAGGGCATGGTGGTGGAATTCCACGGTCAGAAAGGCATCCAACCGCAGCAGATCGGCCAAATGGAGCTGGAAGGCCGTGCTGGAGCGCAGGTCTTCGCCCCGAACGATGTGGGTGATACCGAAGCGGATGTCGTCGCTGAGGCTGGCGATCTGGTAGGACGGGCGCCCGTCGCGCAGGCGCACGATGTCCAGGTTGGGATCGTGCGGGTGGTCCCAGCGCACGCGCCAAACGGCATCGGGGGTGTCGAGCGGCAGCCCGAGCCGGTCGCACCCGCAGGCGGCCCGTGTTTTGCGGGTGCAGCGGCAGGCGTACACCGCCCCCGTTTCGCGCAAGCGGTCGAGCAGGCGGTGGTAATCGGGCAGGCGGTGGTGCTGGGACCAGTTGGCCAGGAAGTCGGCCTCATCCCTCGGACCCTCATCCCATCGGATATCCATTTCCCGCAGGGTGCCGAAGATGTGGGTGAGGTACTCGGGCCGCATGCGCTCGGCATCCAGGTCGTCGATGCGCAGGAGCAGGGTGCCGCCGTGGCGGTCGCGGAGGTCGGCGGTCCGCTGCAGGTTGAAGCGGTTGCCGGCATGAAGGAAACCGCTGGGGGTAGGTGCGAACCGGGTTTTCACACCCGGGTGAGGGCGTCCACCAGGCCGTCGGTATCCAGATGGCCCAGTTCGTGGCCCATCTTGTCGCGTTTGGTTTTCAGATACCGGTCGTTTTCGGGCACGTGACCCACTTCGATCGGGACACGTTCCACGATTTCGAGGCCGTACCCTTGCAACCCGATGCGTTTGGTGGGGTTGTTGGTGAGCAGGCGCATTTTGCACACGCCGAGTTGGCGCAGGATCTGGGCACCCACGCCGTAATCGCGGTGGTCGGGTTTGAAGCCGAGGGCTTCGTTGGCTTCCACGGTATCCAGACCTTGTTCCTGGAGCTGATAGGCTTTGAGCTTGTTCACCAGTCCGATGCCGCGGCCTTCCTGGTTCATGTACAGGAGCACGCCGCTGCCATGGGCTTCGATCTGTGTGAGGGCCGAGTGGAGTTGCTCGCCGCAATCGCACCGTTTGGAGCCGAAAATGTCGCCGGTGACGCAGAGGCTGTGCACACGCACGAGCACGGGGTCGCCTTCGTTCCAGGTGCCTTTCACCAAGGCCAGATGGGTGCCGCCGGTGAGGGTCTCTTCGAAGGCATGCATGCGGAAATGGCCGTAGGCGGTGGGCAGATCCACCGATACGGCTTCGCGCACGGTGGATTCGTGGGCGATGCGCCAGGCGATGAGGTCCTTGATGGTGATGATGCGCATGCCGAAGCGCTCGGCCACCCGGAAGAGGTCGGGCACGCGGGCCATGGACCCGTCGTCGTTCATGATTTCGCAGATCACTCCGGCGGGGTAGAGGCCGGCCAGCCGGGCCAGGTCCACGGCCGCTTCGGTATGGCCGGCGCGGCGCAACACACCGCCGTCTTTGGCGATGAGCGGAAAGATGTGCCCCGGGCGCCGGAAATCGGTGGCGCGGGTGTCGGGGCGGGTAAGGGCCACCAGGCTCACGGCCCGGTCGGCCGCCGATATGCCGGTGGTGGTACCGGCCCGCAGGTCGATGGACACGGTGAAGGCCGTCTCGTGGCTTTCGGTGTTCACTTCCACCATGCGCTCGAGCTGGAGCTCGTGGGCGCGCTGGCGGGTGATGGGGGCGCAGATCAGGCCTCGCCCGTAGGTGGCCATCAGGTTGACGGCCTCCGGGGTGGCTTTTTCGGCAGCCATGAGGAAATCGCCTTCGTTCTCGCGGTCTTCATCGTCCACCACGATCACCACCCGCCCCTGGCGGATGTCTTCAATGGCGTCGTCGATGCGGTCGAAGGTGGTCCTCATGGGTAGGAGGTCATTTCTTGGGATTCACGTCCAACACGGAACTCTTCAGGAAACGGGCTTTCACGCCTTTGTCGATCTCCAGGGTCACTTCGGTTTCCTCGATGCCGGTAACCTGCCCGATGAGGCCGCCGGAGGTGACTACGGTGTCGCCTTTCTGGATGGCGGCCACTTTGTTCTGGATCTCTTTCTGGCGTTTGGTCTGAGGCCGGATGATGAAGAAATAGAAGACGGCGAAGATGAGCAAGGGGAAGAGCAGGCCGGCGAAGCCGCCGCCTTGTCCGCCGGGATCGGCCATCAGGAAGAGAAAGGAAGTCATAAGGTTGATGTGTATGGAATGAGAACTGGTAGCGGAAAGGTACGGATTTCGGGCATGAGGCCTTCAGCGCAGGCGCAGGCGCAACCACCCGTAAATGGCCAGAGCCAGGGCGGCCGCCATCAGGTACCCACCCACATACCCGCCCCAAGCCAGAAAAAGACCCATGAGCAAGGGCCCCGTGGTCTGGCCCAACCGCAGGACCATGCCGTTGATGCTCAGGATGGCGGCCCGCTGCTCGGGGCGTACCGTTTTGGCGATGAGGGTTTGCACGTTGGGGTTGTTGATGCCGATGGCGAACCCGAATACGACGCTGGGTACCATGAGCCAGTAGGGTCCGGGCATGAAGGGGATGGCCCCCAATGCGACCGCATACAGCAGGTAGGAGATGAGCAGCAGCTCCAGGCTCACGAACCGTTTCACCAACCGGCCCAGGATGGCCCCGGAGATGAGGTTGCCTACCGAGGAACTGGCCAGCACCAACCCGATGAGGGGTGCGCTGCTGCCGAAGGCCTCTTCCATATAGAACGGCAGGAAGGTGAGCAGAGGGCCGTACAGCAACAGGAAGGTGCTGGTGCTCAGCAGGAACAGGGTGCGGATCTTGCGGGAACCCAGGCTGCGGCGGACACCCCGCAGGTAGGCCTTCAGCCCCACGGTGACCGGAATGCGCGGGCTGTTGAGCCGGAGCAGGACGCCGATGCCGGCCGGAAACGCCAACAGGGGCAACAGGAAGGGCGTGCGCCAGCCGATGAGGGCCAATGCGCCACCGATGGCCGGATACAAGGTGGCTCCCAGGCTGAGTACGGCCGAATTGTACCCCAATGCCGTGGTGCGCTCATTGCCGCGGAACAGGTCCGATATGATGGTCACGTTCATGGCGCCCAACGAGGCGGCACCCACTCCCTGAAGGGTGCGCAGGATGAGCAAGGTTTGGAAATCCTGGGCGAACCAGCAGGCCGTGCCGGCCGCACCGAACAGGAACAGCACGGGCGCCAGCACGGCCCGGCGGCCGTACCAGTCGGCCAGGATGCCGAAAACCGGCGTCAGGAATACGCCCGGCATGGTGAATACCGTAATCAGCCAGGCCGCCTGCCGGTCGTCGATGGCGAATTCGCGGGCTACCGTGGGCAGGATGGGGGTGATGCTGGATACCCCCATGATGCCCGTGAGGGTCACGCTGAACACGACCAACAAGGTGGGGTTCTTGTACACGATACCGATGGGCAAAAAAAAAGCCCTGTCCGATGGAGGACAGGGCTGGACTGGTGTGGATGCTGAGGGATTCGAACCCCCGACCCTCTGCTTGTAAGGCAGATGCTCTAAACCTGCTGAGCTAAGCATCCGGCGAAGGCTGCAAATATACGGCTGCAGACTTGCGGCACGCAAGGCCGTCCCTGCTATATTCGGTCCATGCGTGTCCACCCTGAGCAGTCCGTGCAGTATGTCGAAGCGGTTCGACGTGCTTGGGAAGTGCTGCAAGCGGCCGATCCCGGGGGTGGGCGCCTGCAACTGGAGCAGACCTCCGATCTGCCACGGGCCCCGCTCCGCCTTTGGGTGGAATCTGCCGAATATTGGATTCCCATACATCCGGCCGACCGGCATTTCGGCACCATGGGGTTGCCATCGGAAGCGCCTCTGGTCTTCGGGTTGGTACCCGCCGCCAAACGGCAGGACCTCTACGACGGGCAATACATCATTTTCGAGACCTTCGAGGAACTCCTGGATTTCATCCGGGAGTATCCGATGTCGGGTTGACACCGGCCCATATCAGGTATCGGTTCCGTACGGCGGCCACCTGTTCCGTCAGGTTCTCTTCGGTCCAGTCGGTGGTCGGTATGGGAGCGTGGAGGTGTACGGTAACGGTGCCCGCGGCCGTAACGATGGTATCGCCTTGGGAGAGGTCGTCGGCTCCTTCTATATGGATGGGCACCATGGGGTAACGCAGGCGCAAAGCGGCTTGGAACGCACCCCGTTTGAAGGGGCCGATCCGGCCGGCATGGGTACGGCTGCCTTCGGGCGCCATGACGAGCGAGTCGCCGGCCCGACGGATGCGGTCCAGGCGTCGGTTCAGATGCTGAAGGGCTTTCTCTCCCCGGGCCCGGTCCAGGAAGATGTGCCCGGTAAGGTGCCCCAGCAGGAAGATGACCGGATTGTATTGGAACTCCGTTTTCGCCACGAACCGCACCCGGCGCATGCCCAGGGCCAGGATCACGAACATATCGATGGTGGAGGCGTGGTTGAGGATGTAGACCGCAGGCCCCTCGAACCCGTTGCGGTGGTCCACCACGCGGATGCGGACACCCGCCACCGCCAGCACGGCTTTACCGAGCAGGCGGCCGAAACGGCTAACCAGCCAGGAACGCGCCTGCCAGGCCGAAAGCAGGAGGATGGGCACACCGGCCAGTGCGACCACCACCAGGCCCAGTATGAAAACGCCGTACGCGGCATACGAACGGATGCGGTCGATCATCAGGACGATGCGACGGCGAGAGCCAGGCTTTCGGCCAACACGTTCAGTTCGACCGGTTTGATCAGATAGGCCACAGGGGAGGTCTCGGTTGCCCGCTTGCGGGTGTCGGCGTCGGAATTGCCGGTCACATACACAACCGGGATGGCCGAGAAGGTGCGGATCCGCTCCATGGTCTCGATGCCGTCCCATTCGCCGAGGATCTTGATATCCATCAGAATGGCATCGATACCGCCCGAACGGACCATCTCGATGGCTTGTTGGCCGTGCGATACCTTGCCGGCCACATGATACCCCAGCTTCTTCAACTGCCGCTCATAGAGCATGGCGATGATGAATTCGTCTTCGACGATGAGGATGGAGGGGGGGAGCATCCTATCAAAATACGAAAGCCGCAGGGGTACTGCGGCTTTGTATCATGTGAATCGGGTGGGACTCGAACCCACGACCCACGGCTTAAAAGGCCGTTGCTCTACCGGCTGAGCTACCGATTCGTGCCGTTTTGTGGCGACAGATTCCAAATATACGGACCCGAAACCGCTATCTTCAACCGAAATATCCGTTCCACATGACCATCTTTTCCCGCATCATCGCCGGAGAGATTCCCAGCCATCGGGTTGCCGAGTCGGAAACCTGTTACGCCTTTCTCGACATCCGGCCCATAGCCGAAGGGCATACCCTGGTAGTGCCCAAGCGCGAAACCGATTACCTGTTCGACCTGCCGCCCGATGCCTTGGCCGATCTGACGGCCTTTGCGGCCCGGGTGGCCAAAGCCCTGGACCGGGCCACCGGATGCATCCGGACCGGGGTGTTGGTCCAGGGGTTGGAAGTGCCCCATGCGCACATCCATCTGGTGCCCTTGTACCATCCGGACCAGAAACTGGCGTTCGGCAATCCGGTGGACGTATCGCCAGACCGCATGCGGGCATTGGCGGCGGCCATCTCCAAATCTTTCATCTGATGCGCATCCTGGTGATCAATGGGCCCAACCTGAACCTGTTGGGTCGGCGCGAGCCCGAAACCTACGGATCGGACACGCTGGACGACATCCGCCGGCGGCTGGAATCGGCCTGGCCCGACCACCGGTTCACCTTTTTCCAGAGCAATCATGAAGGCGAGCTGATCGATCGGATCCATGCCCTGTTCCATGCGGCCGACCACGACGCCCTCATCATCAACCCGGGCGGACTATCCCATACCAGCGTGTCGTTGCGCGATGCGTTGGCCACCCTGGCCTTGCCCAAGGTGGAGGTGCATCTGAGCAACATCCATGCCCGGGAGGAATTCCGGCACGCGTCGGTCACGGCGGGGGCTTGCCGGGGGTTGGTGAGCGGTTTCGGATGGCTCAGCTACCATCTGGCCGTGGAAGCATTGAACCCGCGGGTATGAGCCGGCTTAGGGAACTGCTCAGCGATTCCCTGGTCTACGGGTTGTCCGGTGTGGTGGCCCGTTTCCTGAATTACCTGCTGGTGCCGCTGTACACCGGCGTGTTCGCGCCGGGCGAATACGGAGTGGTGGGGTTGGTCTATGGTGCCGTGGTATTCCTCAACGTGGTGTACACCATGGGGTTGGAATCGGCCTACATACGGCATGCGGCCGACCGCGACCGGGCGCCGGACGTCTTCAAAACCCTGCAGGTATTGTTGGTAGGTGCGGCTTTGGTACTTACGTCCGCCCTGGTGGTAGGCGAACCCTGGGTGCGCGACCTCATGCAGCTCGACGGCCCCACGGCGGGGCGCATTTTCGGGTGGGTATTGCTCATGCTCACGGCCGATGCGTTGGCTGTGGTGCCTTTCGCCGAACTGCGGTTGGCCGGCCGCCCCTGGTGGTTCGCCGGTCTGAAGACCCTGCATGTGGCGTTGAACATCGGTCTGAACCTGTTCTGCATTTTCGGGCTGGGCATGGGGATCGAAGCGGTATTCCTGAGCAATGCGTTGGCTTCCGCCGCGGTGGGTACGGTGGTGTGGGTAAGGACCTGGCCCATGCTGGGTGGGCGGTGGCGTAGCGACATCGCCCGCGAGGCCCTCTGGTTCGGGTTGCCCTATGTACCCAATGGCATCGGGTTCGCCGTGAACGAGGTGCTGGACCGGTTCTGGATCAGCCGGATGGACGCCGACACCCTGGCGGTCCTCTATGGCGAGGGTGTTACCGCGGCCGACGCCACCGGCTGGTACAACGCCTGCTACAAGATCGGTGTGTTCATGCTGCTGCTGGTGCAGATGTTCCGCATGGCCTGGCAGCCCTTCTTCATGAAACATGCCGCCTCGGCCGACGCGCCCGACCTGTTCGCCCGCGTCTTCACCGCATTCAACGCCGGTGCGGCGGTCATTTTCATCGGTGTGGGGTTGTTCGCGCCCGAGATAGCCGCCATCCGCATACCCGGTACCGCCTCAACCCTGATCGACGCCCGGTATTGGGCCGGTTTGCCGATCGTACCCTGGATATTGGCGGCCTATTGGTTCCAGGGGTGGTTCGTCACATTTTCGGTGGGGGTTTTCCTCAAAGACCGCACCAAGCGCCTGCCCTTCATCACCGGAGTGGGGGCCACGGTAACCGTTGTGGCCAATGCGGTACTGGTACCCCTGACCGGCATCACCGGCGCGGCGGTCGCATCGACCGCCAGCGCGTTGGTCATGGCGGTTCTCCTGCTGGCCGATACCCGCAAGTCCTACCCGGTAGGGTATGCGGCGGGTCCGGCCTTGGCCACGTTGGGCCTTGCGGTGGGGGTGGTGTGGGCCGGCGGCGGAACGGAGTGGCCGGTGCGGGCGGCGCTGGCGTTGGGCGCCTGCGCCGGTACCGGCCTCATCGCGTGGCGGGCTTCAGTTCCCCGTTGAATCGGCGGCGGGCAGCTGCGGAAGCGCGGGCTGGGTTTGGCCTGCGGGTACCGAACCGCTGATCACACTGCGGCCCGTGGTGCCGCGGTCGATGAAGAAGTTGGCGATCAGGCACAGTGCCAGGAAGGTGCCGCCCAAGTAGGTGGTGGCTTTCGAAAGGAAATCGGCCGTGCGGCGGGCACCCATTACGGCTCCGGCGCCCAGGTTGCCGGCTACGCCACCTGCCAACCCTTGGCCTTGGCCGGGTTGCAGCAAGACCGCTACGGTGAGCAGCAGGCAGATCAGGGAAATGAGAATGATGATGAACGTGTACATGGTTCGGAATCCGTGGATATGGGACGCGGAAGTTAGGGGTTTTAACGCAGGCGGACAATTCCGGCTATATTCGGACCCATGCCCATCTCACCCGTTTCCGACCTGGCCGATTTGCTGCGAATGGGCCCCGACGCCCTGCACGACCTGTTTCTGACCGCCTTGGTGATCCTCCTGGTGGTGCTCGTACGTTGGTTGGGCATCCGCCTGGTGGAACGCCGGTTCGACAACCCGCGGGCGCATTATCTGGCCGGCAAGTACTTGTCGTACACCAGCCTGCTGCTCGGCATCTTCCTGGTGGGGCGCATCTGGTTCGAGGGGTTCTCCTCCTTGCTCACCTTCCTGGGGCTGGTGTCGGCCGGGGTGGCCATCGCCCTGCGGGATGTGTTGCTGGACATGGCCGCATGGATCTACCTGATAACCCGCAAGCCCTTCGAATTGGGCGACCGCATCGAAATCAACGGGGTTCAGGGCGATGTGATCGACAAACGGGTGCTGCAGTTCTCGGTCATGGAGATCGGGAATTGGGTGGATGCCGACCAAAGCACCGGCCGGGTGGTCCACATTCCCAATCATCACATCTTCAACCACCACCTGGCGAACTATTCGCAAGGGTTCGCTTTCATCTGGCACGAGATTCCGGTCCGGTTGAGTTTCGAAAGCGATTGGCGCAAAGCGAAAGGCATACTCCAGCATATCGTGGAAAAACATGCCAGCGAGATCACCCCGGAAGCGGCCCGGCAGATGCGCGAATCGGCCAAGCAGTTCATGATCATCGCCACGGTACTCACCCCGACCGTGTACACCGAGGTTCGGGAGTGGGGGGTGCAACTCACCTTGCGCTACCTTACGCATCCACGAAGGCGGCGGGGTTCGGCCCAGATGATCTGGGAAGACATCCTCTCCGAATTCGCAAACCATCCCGACATCACCTTCGCTTATCCCACAACCCGGTATGTGGCCACGAATCCCTTCCCTATTGCTGGCGGTTCTGCTGCTGGCGAGCGCCTGTAATTCCGCCAAACGCGCGTATGAGAACGGTCGGTACGAAGAGGCGGTGGCCTTGAGTGCCGAACGCCTGCGCGACAAACCCGACGACCGGGACGCCCGCCGGCTGTTGGTGGCGGCTTACGACAAAGCGGTTGAGGCCAATCTGGTCGAAATCGAGGATGTCTCCCGCACGCAAGACCCCTTCCGCCACGAGGTGGTGGCCCGCAGTTACGAACGGTTGAACACCTTGTACCACCGGTTGGACCGGTGCCCGGCCTGCGACGAAGTGCTGCCCCGGCGGCGGTTGTACAGCGACGAGCTGGCCCAGGCCCGAACGCGGGCCGCGGAACACCGGTATGCGTTGGGTGTGGCCAAATTGGAAGGGCGCGACCGCGAATCGGCCAAGGAGGCCATCGAACATTTCATGGTGGTGGAACAGATGGTTCCCGATTTCCGCGACACCCGGGCCCGCATGGACGAAGCCTATGCCCGGGCCACCCTCTATGTGGTGGTAGAACCCATGGCCGAAACCCAACGCGACCTGCGCGAAGCCCAGGGCGATTTCCAACAGCGGGTGCTCGAGTCGCTCGACAGCCGACGCATGAACGAGTATGTGCGTTTTCTAACGGTTGAAGAAGTGGAGCGGGAGCGGCCACCCTATGTGGACCATCGCATCCAGCTGCAGTTCGAGTCGTTCACGATCGGAAACGTCTTGCTCGAATCGCACACCGAAACCGTGACCAGCGCCGACAGCGTGCGCATCGGCGAAGCCCGTCTGCCCGACGGTACCCGGGTGCCCGTGTTCGACAAAGTGACCGCCCAGCTCACCCGCTACCGGAAACGGGTGGTCAGCGGCGGCGCCTTGCAGGTGCGCATCACGGATGAGACGACCGGCCGGGTGATTTTGCAGGAACGGCATCCCGGCGAATTCATCTGGGAACACCGGTGGGCCACATTCAATGGCGATCAGCGGGCCTTGAACCAAGCCCAGCGGGAGTTGGCCGCCCAGCGCGACATCCCGCCACCCCCACCCGAAGTGTTGTTCGATTCGTTCACCAGGCCCATCCAAGAGCGGTTGAACGAGCGCCTGAGGCGGTTCTATGCCCGTTACTGAGATCCGGATCCGGAAAGCGGACGGTGAGCTGGTTCCCTACGACCGGGACAAGCTCATGCGCTCCCTGCATCGGTCGGGGGCCACCGACGAGGCCATCACCCGGGTGGTGGACCTCATCGAAGCGGACCTGACCGACGGCCAAAGCACCCGTCTCATCTACAAGAACGCGTTCCGGCATTTGCGGAAAACCTCGGTCGGGGCGGCCTCCCAATACAAGCTCAAACAGGCGGTCATGGAATTGGGGCCCAGCGGGTATCCCTTCGAGAAATTCGTAGGCGCCCTGTTCGCATCCTCGGGTTGGAACGTGCGGTGCGGCATCATTTTGCCCGGGCGGTGCGTGACCCACGAAGTGGATGTGCAGGCTTGGGACGAGCGCGTGATGCGCTTCACCGAATGCAAATTCCGGAATACCCCGGGGTCGAAAGTGGACGTGAAAGTGGTGCTGTATGTGCACAGCCGGGTACGCGATCTCGAAGCCCGGCATCGGGACGACCACCCCGACGCCCGTTTCCGCTACGAAGGATGGGTGGCCACCAACGGCAAATTCACCACCGACGCCGAGCAATACGCCCGATGCGCCGGCCTGAACCTGCTGGCCTGGGATTACCCGGAAGGCCAAGGCCTGCTGCAGCTGATCCGCCAGAGCGGTCTGAAACCCCTCACCGTGCTGCACGGCCTCACCCACAAACAGAAAGAACTGGTGATGCAGGGCGGAACCGTACTCGTACGGGATGTTCTGGCGCGGCCTGAGGTGCTGGATCTGGCCGGGGTGGATGCCAAAACCAAGGCGGCGGTACTGAAAGAAGCCGAGGAAGCGACGGCCTGAAAAAAATAAAGCCCGAAGGTGTTCAACCCCCGAGCCTTGAAGTTATGTAATCGGTGCGCGCCCGTAGGGATTCGAACCCCAAACCTTCTGATCCGTAGTCAGATGCTCTATCCAATTGAGCTACGGGCGCATGCTTTCGACAGACGCACAAGATACGCCGGCAGGAATGCGGCGGTCAAGACAAGAAGGCGCATCCCCCGCCTGATTGTTAAAGCACTCTAAGGTATCGGGAATGCGGGAATGCGGATTTTACACCCGGATACATCCTGCTCATGCGCCTCCTACCCCGATTTTTGAACGTCGTCGTTCTGTTTGCCCTAATGGTGCTGCCCGCGCAGGCCCAGGTGACGTATGTGGGTGCCACGAACAACCTGGGCACCAACAACACCATATCGGTGAACAAGCCGGGTGGGGTGGCCGCCGGTGACCTGGTGATCATCCAGGCCGGCTACACCGTCAACACGGGCAGCATTACCGCACCCACGGGTTTTGAAACCCTCTACAACACCCAGGAAGGCAACCTGGAAGGGGCGGTGTTCTATCGGTTTCTGGATGGAAGCGAGGGTGCCACCTTCACCATGGCCCTCGGGTCCAACCGGAACTGGGTGGTTGCTGCCGTTGCCTACCGGAACGTGAACCGGACCAACCCCTTCGAAGACAGCCAGACCACCCAGAGCAATCTGGGCAACGGCAGCAATTCGGTAAACGCCCCCTCGGCCACGGCGGCGAGTCCGGCCACCCGGTTGGTTTCCCTCATGCTGCAGCGGCACACCACCACCATGACGGGTTTTACGGCCGATGGAGCGATGACCTCGCGCACCAGCCGGGTAGGCGGCAACCGGGGTGTGCTGATCGCCGACCAGGCCCTGGGTTCGGCCGGTGCCACCGGTACGCGCACCCACGACTTCACGCCCAACCAGGGCGGGGGCAACGCCGGCAACCGGGCCTACTTCGCCACGAGCATCGTGCTTCGGGCCGCACCGACCGACCCCAACTCCGGCTTGTCGGGCAGCCCGACCACCGTAGTGGCCGATGGCAGCAGCGCGTCCACCATCACCGTCACCGTACGCGACGGGGCCAACAGCCCGATCGTCGGGTTGCAGGCTTCCGACTTCCAATTCACCGGACAAAGTGCCGCATCGCTCACCGGGTTCACCGATGCGGGCGGGGGAACCTATACGTATTCGTTGACCAACACCACCATCGAGACCGTCAATCTGAATGCGACCGTATCGAATGTGGGCATAGGCAGCAGCGGCAACATCCAGTTCATACTGGGTCCGCCCTCGGCATCGAATTCGTCGTTGAATGCCAGTCCCACCAGCGTGAGCAACAACGGCATCAGTTATTCGCTGCTCACCATCTCGTTGCGGTCGGGAGGCAACCAGCCCATCACCGGGAAAACATCGGGCGATTTCATCTTCAGCGGAGAAGGCAGTGCCGACATCGGCACCTTCACCGACCTGGGTGGTGGCGATTACAGCTTCCGGGTGACCAACTTCACGGCTGAAGTCCTGAACATCTCCCTCACGGTGGAGGCGGTGAACCTGGGCGGTTTCCCCACCATCACCTTCACGAACACCCTGTATCTGTATTCCTACCAGTCGGGATCGTGGGACAACCTGAACACGTGGACCCTGGATCCTTCGGGCACCACGTTGACCGGATCGGCCCTACCGGGAGTGAACGACAACGTAGTGATCCTGAACGGCCGGACCGTGACCAAGAGCAGCGGGTCGGTGGTGATCAACGAGCTCACCATCCAGAACGGCGGGTTCCTGGACCTGACCACCACCACCGGGCACACCTTGGGAGAAGTGATGGGCCAGGGCCGGTTGCGGTTGGCCAGCCTCACATTTCCCGGGGGCACCTTCACCGGGTTCGTATCGGCGGGTGGGGGCACCTTGGAATATTACAACGTGGCGGGCACCCTGCCCACCGGCGTACCGACCTACAACAACCTGGTATTGACCAATACCACGGCCTCGAACAACACCCTCATCCTGAATTCGAATGTGACCGTGAACGGGAGTCTGGTGGTGCAGCGGACGGGAAGCGGCACCCTCACCCTGCAGCATGGCAACAGCACCACGGCCCGTTCCATGAGCATCGGCAACGGGGTGAGCATAGGCGCCGGGACCTCCTGGACCGTGGTGAACACCACCCAGAACAACCATACGGTTTCGGTAGTGGGCCATTTCATCAACAACGGCACCGTGCGGTTCACCAACCAGGGGGCGCCCAACTACACGGCTGCAACCACTACCGGTGCCGTACGGTTGACCATGACCGGAAACGTGGACAGCGACATGGTTCTGAACGGTACCACCGACCTGTACCAACTGATCCTGGACAAAGGAACCGACCGCACCTTCGTGCTGAACGTGTCGGCATCCAACTCGGCCCATTTCCGGTTGTTCGGCCCCAACAACACGGCCGAAAGCGGAGCGGTGCCCAACATACAGGACGGGCGGGCACTCGACCTGCGCACCGGAACCCTCCGCTTGGGCAACAACATCGTGATTCCGTCTTTGGTGAGCGGAAGCAACCTGGGGTATCGGATCGATGAGGATGTGATGTTGTGGTTGGACGGAGCCCAGGTGACCACCAACCATGCGCCCACCTTCAACAATCCGGCGGCTTTGGTTCCTTATGGTGCCCTTCGGGTTTCCGGGGGGTCGGTACTCACCGACAACAGCACCCAGGGCATCGTGACCCGGGAGAAAGCGGTGATCCTCATCGAAGGTGGTACGGTTACCACCGTGGCCATCAGGACGTCATTCTTCGAGGGCGTCCAACGTGGGGCCTTCACCATGACGGGCGGTACCGTAACCATCGACGGGACCCTACCGGAAGGGTTCGGCACCAGCATGGCCTTGTACGCGCCCCTGTTCATGCCCTATCCCGACAACACCTTCACCATGTCGGGCGGCACCCTCAACATCCTCAACTCGAACCCGCTCACGGGTCAATCGGGCACCAATTTCAGCATGGTGATCGGGGCCTTGCCCGACAACATCGACGTGACCGGTGGCACCATCAACATCACGGTTCCGAGCACGCGGCCGGCCTACATCAACACTTCGGCGCCGTTCCACAACCTGAACATCCTCTCCACATCGACCACCTATGCGGCCGAGCCCAGGCAGTACCTGCGCACGGATGACGCCTCTTACGGAGTGGAAGCCCAACCTACGGTTCCATTCACGCTGGCGGCCACGGACCTGGACGTACGGAACAACCTGAGCGTGCAGGCCAACGCGCACCTGTCGTCGGGCAGTGCGAACAAGAACCTGTTCGTGGGGGGTAATTTCAACCTGGTGGGGGGTGGCGTGTACACGCCCGGCACCAACCGGACCACCTTCAACGGGTCCATCGCTCAGACGTTCACCCTGAACGGCACCATCACCTCGGGGTTGTTCGCCATGGAAGTGGACAAATCGGCCGACACCCTGCGCCTGGCCGGATCCACCGGCACGCTGATCGTGCGCGACGACCTGGACCTGACGGCGGGCGTGTTCCTGGATGCCGGCAAAACGGTGGAAGTACGGGGCGATCTGTCGGTATCGGGTACCCACGGCGGCACCGGCAAGATCCAGCTCACCACGTTGGCCTCGCGCACGGTAACGGGGAATGGGTCGGGCGTACTGGGCAGTTTGGATGTGTCGGGTCCGGCATCGGCGGTAACCGTGGCCTTGGCAACGGCTTTGCGCATCAACGGCATGCTGACCTTCGTGCCGAGCGGTACCAACAACCGGATCCTGGACATCGGCACCTACAATCTGACATTCGGACCTTCCGCGTCGACATCCGGCGCGAGCGGCCCAACGGGTGCGCTCCGGTTCATCCGCACCAACGGGTTGCAATCGGCGGGCGGGGTCACCAAGATCTACAACGGGCTCAGTTTCACCTTCCCCATCGGTACCAGCACCTCACCGGTACGGTACACGCCCGCCACCATCAGTTTCGACACGGCGCCGACCGCCTACGGATCCATCACCATCCGTCCGGTGGCCAACGAACATCCGAACGTGACCGAATTCGGCCGCTCGCTCACCTACTATTGGCGGACCACGAGCACCGGGTTCACCCTGGGTAGCGCCAAGGTCTTACATGCCTACACCTACCCCGATGCGAACGTGGTGACGGGGAGCGGAATCACCGAAGATGCCTATGTGTCGGCACGGTACAATCCGTCCAACGCCACCTGGACCACCGGATCGGCCACGGATGTGGATGAGGTCAACAACATCGCCGCTTTCACCGGGCCGACCTTCGAAACCACCATAGATGGCGAATACACCGCGGGCGACAACGCACCGCTCGACCCCTTCGGTACCGTCCAGATCTATTACAGCTATACGGATGGAGGCGCCTGGTCCAATGTGAATACCTGGTCGTTGGACGGGCACACGGGGCCTCAGAATATTCCGGCCACGGCACCCAACACGAATTCGGTGGTGCGCATCGGGAACAACAACACCGTGGTGGTAACGGCGAACGGGGCTGTGGCCGGCAGCCTGACCCTTGAAAACGGGTCCACATTGGACCTGGGCACCACCACCGGCCACAATTTCGGATCTTTGGTAGGCGAGCAGATCGCCGGCAGCGGCCGCCTGCGCATCAGTTCGGCGGTAGCCACCGCCCAATTCCCGGCCGGCGACTTCTCCCAGTTCATCGGCGCAACCGGCGGTACCGTCGAGTACTACCGCACCACCACCAATTTCACGGTACCCACTACCAGTGCGGCGCCCACCAACCTCACGCTCGACACCTACCGATACCTGGTGATGAACGTGCAGGCCGGGGCCGGAGGCATCATCAATTTCCCCGCCCAAGACCTGCGCATATTCGAAGACCTCGAAATCAACGGATTGGGCGGCACCTTCGTCCGTTTGGCGAACAGCGTGAGCGGCGACATCCAGGTCGATCGGGACATCCTCATCCAGGGGAGCGGCCTGTATTACCGGTTCGATGCGGCCAACACCCGCATCGTGAATGTGGACCGGAACGTGGTCATCGCGTCAGGGGCCGCCTTCGGGACCACCACCAGCAGCGTGAACGTGGTGCACGACCTGATTGTGGGCGGCAGCATCACCAACAACGGGACCTACAACCTGCATGCGTCCATGCTGCGCCACACGCGGCTCACCTTCGTGGGAGCGGCGAACGCCAGTTTCGGGGGTACGAACGGGTCGGCCAGCACCACCATCAACCAGTTGACCATCAACAAAGGCACCTCGCCGAATTCGGTGCTCGATTTCAGCGTGGCCGGTACCGCCACCTTCCAGGCGACGAACAACTGGCTGACCCTGACGAACGGCATGTTCCGGTTGTCGCGGGCGTCCACCATCACGGTGTCGAGTGCGGCTTCGGCCTATACCATCCTGGCCAGCACGGGTTTGTCGGCGAACCACGCATCGGCGGTGATCAACATCGGGAATACGGATTCGGACGCGGCCGACCTGAGCCTGGGCGGCCGATTGGAAGTCCTGAACGGTGTCATCAACATCGGCAACACCAACAATTTCAACCAGGACATCGAGTACGCTTCGGCCGGTCTGCCTGAAATCGTGGTCGCCGGGGGCGAGTTGAACGTGAACGGGCAATTGCGCCGGTTCGTGGCCAGCTCGGTGGGTTCGCTGGTATGGCGGCAGAGCGGGGGTGTGGTTACCATACGCGGACGCAACCAGCAGATCAACAACGCCAAATTGGAGATCGCGAATGCGGGCAGCGTGTTCGAGATGTCGGCCGGCACCATCCGCATACTCCGGAGCGGGTCCATATCCTATGCCGACCTGTACCTGCGGCCGGCCACCCACAACGTGACCGGTGGTACCATCCTGTTCTCGCCGGTGGGCAGCATCGGCAACCAGACCTACACGATCGATGCCACCACGCCGCTCTGGAACCTGGATGTGACGGCCATCGATGGAAGCAACACGGCCACCCTCACCGTCAACATCAACAACCTGGTGGTCAGGAACAACCTGACGGTCTCGAACCTGTCCACCCTGAACATGGGTGTGTTGAACCTGACCGTTGGGGGCACCTTCCTGAAACAGAGCACGGGCACCTTCAACCGCGGGGTGCAGACGGTGACATTCAACGGGGTTGCCTCGGTGCTCGACGGCACCTTCACCACCCAAAGCTTCCACAACCTCTCGGTGGCCACCGGCGCCTCGCTCACCCTGGCCGCATCCACACCGGTCGTGGTAAGCAACAACCTGACCATCGGTGTGGCCGGGCAACTGGCCGACGGCGGCAACCTGATCGAAGTGCGTGCCACGGTAGACAACGAAGGCGCCCATGTGAGCGCGTCCAATTCGGCGGCGTTCGGCATCGAAATGGACGGCAGCTCACCGCAGTACATCTCCGGCAACGGGGATTTCGGAAACCTGATCATCCGCAACAGCCTGAGCGTGTTCCTGCAAGACAGCATCCGGGTGAACCGCCGGTTGGAACTGGCCCTGGGTGTGCTGGATCTGGGAGAACATCGCCTGGAACTGGGTCAGGCCGCCGAAGTGACGGGCACCTTCAGCGCTTCCCGCATGCTCCGGTCCAACGGCGTATTGAGCGATGGCGGGGTACTCAAGGAATTCGTCGGCACCGGCAGCTTCCTGTACCCGATCGGGGTTTTCGGCAAATACACCCCGGCCACCCTGAACGTGACGGCCACTTCGGCACCCGGCACCATTACGGTGAAGGCCATCAACGCGAAACATCCGTCCACCCGCGACGCGGCCGACAAACAGCTCAATTTCTACTGGAACGTGACCCGCACGGGCTTTTCCGCCTTCACGGCGACCCATACCTATGTGTATCGGGATTCGGACGTGACGGGCACGGAGTCGGCCTACACCACCGGCCGGTTCGTCTTCCCGAACTGGACCCCCCTGCTGGGCATACCGGGTACGTTGAACACGAGCACCAACACCATCAGTCTGGTAGGGGTCAATTACATCAACGGCGATTACACCGCCGGCGAGGATATCGAATTCACCGGGGTCGACACCTACTACAGCCGCAACGGCCTGAGCTACCCCGTGGATTGGAGCGACCCGAACTCCTGGTCCACCGACATCGTGCTGCAGCACAACGGTGCGCCGGCGTCCACGCCACCGGTCGGTGCGCCCATGATCGTGGCCACGGGGCACACCATCCGCATGGACGGCAACTTCCGCCTGGCCGAATCGGTGGCGCTCAACGGTACCGCCACGCTCGACCTCGAAGACAGCTACGGCCACAACCTGGGAGTGGTAACCGGCACGGGGGTCATCCGCATCAAGGCCACGGCCAGCAACCAGTTCGTATTTCCGGGCGGTAACTACGACGGCCTGAACGGGCCGGGCGGGGGAACCACCGAGTTTTATGATGATGTGGACGGCATACTGCCCACGCAGACCTTCTACCACAACGTGCGGTTCATCGGGAACAGCGAACGGCAGCAGAGCAACGCCGACATCACCGTGTATGGGAACTGGAGTCTGGAATCGGGCACGGTGGACAATGCCGGGTACAACAAGACCGTAGCCCTGAGCGGAGATTGGTTGAATACGGCCTCGGCCTCGGCGTATGTGCCGGGCACGGGCAAAGTGGTATTGGCCAAGACCACCGGTTCGCAGCTCATCGGGGGCGATTACGGCACCACCTTCGGTTTCCTGGAACTGAACGGTGCCGCAGTCAAACAGCTGCAGCAGTCCATCCAGGTGAACAACGGCGTGATCTTCACGAACGGAAACCTGGTACTCGGCACCGACTCGCTCACCTTCGGGCCCACGGCTACCGTTACCGGCACGCCTTCGGCCACCAGCATGTTGGTGGTGAGCGGTTCCGGCATCGTGCGCAAACGGTTCAGCGTGGTGGGCAGCTTCACCATCCCCGTGGGCGACAGCCTGGGCACCGACGAATACTCCCCCATCGTGCTCACCCTCAATACCGGCACGCTGGGTGGATCGGCTTCGGTGGATGTGAAAGTGACCGATGGGTCGCCCCCCAGTTGCGGCGGGTCCAGTTTCATAACCCGGTACTGGAACCTGAGCACCAACGACCTGACCGATTTCAACCTGACCGCCACGGCATCCTATCGGGATGCCGATGTGGTAGGCACCGAGGCCAATATCTACGGTATCTACAAAGTGGGTGCCGGCCCCTGCGAATTGGGTTCCCTGGCCAACGCGGGCGCCAACACGGTTACCGTGGTGGTAACCGGCAGCCCGGTCCTGATCACCGGCGGAAACACCGGGTTCATTGCCGAGCCCACCGTTCAGGCCAACAATCTGCTCATCACCAACGTGGGTACCACGAGCATGCAACTGGCCTGGACCGACGGCAACGGCACCAACCGGTTGGTGCTCATCCGGGTGAACGGCGCCGTGGACGCGGTGCCCACCGACGCCACCGTGTACACCCCCGACACGGACTTTTCGGGAAGTCCGCAGGAAGTGGGCACCGGCAATTTCGTACTGTACACGGGCACGGGGTCCGGTTTCACGGTTACCGGGTTGGACATGAACACCCGCTACCATTTCGCCGTGTTCGAATTCAACGAATTGGGCGGCAACACCAACTATCTGGTGTCTTCGCCGGCAACGGGGTCGGCCCGCACGCAGGTGCAGCTATCGGTCATGATCGAAGGCAACCAGGGATGGCGCATGGTGGGTTCGCCGGTGCGCACCGTGTTTGCCGACCTCACCGACGGGTTCCACACCCAGGGCTTCACGGGAGCCACGTATCCGGCCAAGCATCCCAACCTGTTGTGGTACGACGAAACCTACGCCGGTACCGACAACCAACGTTGGCGCAAGCCGGCCAACCTGGCCGACAGCGTGGTGGCTGGGCGCGGCTACATGTTCTATGTGTTCGGCGAAATTCCGTCGGAACCCGACTACGACGACCCCGCCTACGCCTTGCCCAAAGCGCTCGAAGTCACCGGGCCGCAAACGCCGCTTACCGCCGGCACCTTCAGCTTCCCCGTAACCTACACCACCGCGGCCGACAGCGGCTGGAACCTGGTGGCCAACCCGCTGGCTTCCACCATCGATTGGGACCACGCCAGCTGGACCAAAACCAACCTGGACAACAGCGTCTATGTCTGGAGCGATTCGGCCAACGCCGGCCTGGGCGACTACCTGTATTGGAACGGCACCACCGGCAGCCTGGGCGACGGCCTCATCGCACCCATGCAGGCCTTCTGGGTGAAAGCCAACGCTGACAGCCCCGAACTGGTGATCGACGAAGCCGCGGCCACCACCGGCGGCACTTTCTACCGGCACATTCCCAACGATTCCATTCCCGTGCTCGAGTTCACCATCACGTCGGGCAACTGGAGCAAGAAGACCTATCTGATGTTCTCGGAGAATGGGAAAAAGGGCATGGATCCGTGGGATGCCTGGCATCTGGTACCCATGAATCCCGATTTCCTGGAATTCTATACCGAGGGAGCCGAGGGGCAGCCGTTGTCCATCCAGCACCTGCCCCGGCGCCTGTACCGCACGGCCGAAACCGCCTTCCACGTGGGTGGTTGGGTGAACGGGCGCCCGCTTTCCGGTACCTATGAGATCCGCCTCACGGGTGCTCGGAATCTGCCCGAGATGTGGGAGGTATCGCTCTTCGACCGTACCACCAAACGCACCGTGCGGTGGTCCGGCGAGGAACTGACCACCAGTTTCCTCATCAAGGGAGACACCACGCAGGCATTGCCGCCCATGTATTGGCAGGAGGCGGGCGGGCAACCCAAGGCCGCTACCGGCCGGGCCGATTCCCGGTTCCTGTTGCGGGTGGATCCCAACGGCGAATTCGACGACATACCGGGCGAGATCACGCTGGATCAGAATTATCCCAACCCGTTCAACCCGACCACGCGCATCCGCTATTCGCTTCCGGAAGACATGCAGGTGCGCCTGGAAGTCTTCGATGTGTTGGGCCGGCGGGTGGCCACCGTGGATGAAGGCCTCAAGCAGGTCGGCTACCACACGGTGGAAGTGGACATGGGCCGGTACGCCAGCGGTGTGTACCTCTACCGGCTGGTGACCGGCGAGCGTGCCGTGGTGCGCAAGATGACGCTCATCCGATAGGAGCGGTAACCCGGAAACCGGCGCCGGGCGTGTTTTCCAGTACCAGTTCGGCGCCCAGCTGCTCGGCCAGCATGTGTACCAACAGCAGCCCGAAACCCCCGCCGGTGTGGTCGTTCAGCACGTTGTCGGGAAACCCGGGGCCGTCGTCCCTGAATTCGAGCCGCATGGTGTGCTCGTTCGGGAACCCGAACCGCAGGCTCGCCGAACCGGATTTGTCGCCGGGGAAGGCGTACTTGTACATGTTGGTGAGCCACTCGTTGAGCATCATGCCCAAGGGGAGCAGGCGCTTGGAATCGAGCAGGCGGTCTTCGATGTCGGCTTCGATCCGCACACGGCCGGTAGGGTCGAGCGTGGAGCCGATCTGCCCGAGCAGATCGCTGAAATAGGTGCGCGTGGACACCTCCAGGAAGTTCTCCGATCGGTACAAGGTGTTGTAGAGCGTCATCATGTTGGTGATGCGCCCTTGCGCGTCGAGCAAGGCGGTGGCCGCTTTCCGGTCGTCCATGGCGTCGGCCTGCAGGTACAGCAGCGAAGAAATGGTGGTCATGTTGTTCTTGATGCGGTGATGCACTTCCCGCAACAACATGTTCTTGGCTTCGAGCAACTGTTCGATGCGCATACGGGCCTCGATCAGCGGATCCAAATGCACATCCAGGTTGTAGATCTCCTTGGGTTCCCGATCATCGATCAGGATGTAGTGCGATTTGACCGTGACCCGCTCGCCCGCCCGGTTCTTCAGGGTCCAAACCCGCGAGGTAGCCGATTCGCCGGGGCCCGCGAACGCCTCGGCTTGCGCGGCCACATCGGCCCGCATGTCTTCGGGAACCACCAGGTCGTACGCGTTCCTGCCTACCACTTCGTCGGCCGTCCATCCATACAAGGTCTCGCTGGCCTTGTTCCAATACAGCACGGTGCCATCGGCGTAATACCCCTGGATGGGGATGTCGTCGATGGTATCTATGATCCGGCGCAGGCGGCTTTCGCTTTTCTCGAGCCGGTTCTGGGCCCGCAACAACCCGATGCCCCCCACCAGGATGAGGACGTAGAGCAGCCCGAGCATGAGGATGCGTTGGGACATGCTGCCGAGGGCGGAGTCCACGGTATCGGCCGAATACACAATGAACCCGATCTGCGGCAGTTTTTTGATGTGCACGTACCGGGGCACGTGGTCGAATCCGGGTAGGATGAGGTCGGCCACAAGCTCCGGGCCGGCCACGAACTCGGCCAATTGGCGGTCGTTCACATAGCGGTCCACGGCATCGGCCTGGAACGGATGCCGGGCCAACACTTTGCCGGTAGCGTCGGTGATGCCGTAAATGGACATGCCCGTGCGCGGTAGCTGCTCGACCACCCGTTGCAAGGCGCCGAAATCATCGGCGTCGGCCAGGGTGTGTTCCAGAAAATCCGCGGCCAGGGTGAGGCGGTTCTTCAGCACCTCCAACCGATGCTGCCTGTACCTGTAGAGGTCCGCCAGGAGCAATCCGGCGAGCAACAGCATGAACCCCACGAAATAACGGGTACGGGTAGCGCTTGACACAAACGTGACGATGGTTTCACAATTTGTGGTGTCCGACATCCGATTGCAAATGGAAGCGATATCTATTTTTTTTCGGAGAAGGCTGTAAGAAATCGGTCCGCCCGGAAGACCAATGGGGTATGAAAACGCTCCTCATACTCCTGCTCGCGGCTTCGGCCGCCCATGCGGAACCTCCCAAAGGTTCCCCCATCGTGTTCATCCCGGGCCTCATCAGCCATGGGGATGTATGGAATGAAACCGTGGACCGCCTCTGCGCCGACCGCGATTGCCATGTGCTCACGCTTCCCGGATTCGCCGGGAAGGAACCGTTCGAGGCCGGTCCCTACCTGCCCGCCTTCAAAAACCACATCTACGAATACATCCGCAGCAAGAACCTGAAGGATGTGACCTGGGTGGGGCATTCGTTGGGCGGTTTCCTGGGACTGCTGGCCGGGATGGACAACCCCGATTTCCTGGGGCGGGTGGTGGTGGTGGATGCCTTGCCCTTCCTGGCCGGCGCCATGAACCCCAACGCCACCGCCGGTACCGACACCGCCATGATCCGCCGGTATATCGAAAGTTTCGCCGGGTTCGAGGAAGCCCAGATCCGTGAGGCGCGCCTGGCCTCGGCCCGGGGCAATACGCTCGATTCCACCCAATGGCACCGCATCGTGGAATGGACCATGGCGTCGGACCTGGTTACCGAAGCGAACGCCGTGGGCGAGCTCATGGGGCTGGACCTTCGCGACCGGGTGGCCGAAATCGGCGTTCCGGTACTGGTGCTGGCGGCCTGGGCTCCCTTCCCGTCGGCGCCCCAGTTCACAGCCGAGTCGGTCCGCGCCACCTTCGAGGGGCAATATGCCAAAACCCCGGACCTCCGCGTGGAAGTGACCCCGAAATCCCGACATTTCATCATGTTCGATGAATTGGAATGGATGGTGGACCAGATCCGCGGATTCCTGCCGGAGCGCCGGTGAGCGACCCGCGTGTCCGGTTGTTCGAGGAGGTCGCCGCCGTATCGCGCCCCGCCCTGTTGCGCATCTGCCGGGCCTATGTGCCCGACGGGGAGCCGGTGGACGACCTCCTGCAGGACATGCTTCTGGCCGTGTGGACCAGCCTCGACCGGTTCCGGAACGAGGCGGCCCGCACGACCTACGTGTACCGGATCGCGCTCAACACGGCCCTGGGTTGGAAATCGCGGCAGGATAGGCGGCCCCGAACCGACCGCCTGCTGGCCGAACCGGTAGATGAACCGGAGCCGGTCGACGAACGGCTCACCGCGTTGCGGACCGCCATCCGGCGCCTCCCCGAAGCCGACCGCCAGGTGGTCATGTTGCTGCTCGAAGACCTCAGCTATGCGGAAATCGCTTCCGTGCTGGATATGAGCGTCAATCTCGTGGGGGTCCGCATCAACCGGGCCAAAAAGAAACTCCTTCAGATGATGGAAACGTGATTATGGAATCCTTCGATGAATTGAAACGCCGGTGGCAGGCCGCCCCCGTGCCCCAAGCGGAAGACGGGTTGGCCGCCCGCATCGCCAAAGGCCATAGGAAACACTTGCGCCAGGTCCGGTTCATGACGGGCAGTTTCAGCCTGGTCTATGTGGCCTTGGCTTGGGTGTGGCTCTCGTTCCCGGGTCGGACCTGGGCCTTCTATGCCGGTTTGGCCGGATCGGCCTTGCTGCTGACCGCCACCCTATGGCTGCAGTGGTCGGCCGCGCATCCCGGTGCCGATGCCACCCTGGGTACCCGGGCCCACGCCGAAGCGGTGCTGGGCAAACTGCGCCGCCGCCGGTTCATGTACACCAAGGGAGCGGCCTGGTATTCGGCGCTGCTGCTGGCTTCCCTGTTCCTGTATTACACCGATGTGCTGGCCGATGCCGACCTCACCTTCAAACTGGGTGCCTACGGCCTCACGTTCGCCTGGGGCTTGTTCTCGCATGCGGTCAGTGCGCCCAAACGCCGGCGCCAGGTCGCCGAGATCGAGGAACAGATCCGGGAATTGGAGGCCCTTCATACCGAATTGTCGGCGTCAAGCAGCGACTCGTAAGCATCGTCCACCGGTTCCCACAGCTCCACACGGCGGCCGTCGCAGTCGGTGATGTGGATGAAGGTGCCGTAGGTCTCCACCATGGGCTCGCCATGGACGACCACACCGGCCTCGCGCAGGCGGGGCAGGAGGGTGGCCAGGTCGCGCACGATGAAATTGATCATCACATCCTGGGGATCCGGCCCGAAATAGGTGGTATCGGGTGCGAAGGCGCTGAAGACGGAGTGGCCCTTGGGCAGATGGCGGAAGCTGACGCCGTAGCGGTCGCCCGGCAGGCCGAAATGGGTGCGATACCAGGCCCGCGTGCGTTCGGGGTCGGGGCAGCGCACGAACACGCCACCGATGCCGATGATGTGGGAGCTCATACCTGCAAGGTAGCCCGCCGCACCCAGGTGCCCATCATCATACCTCCGGGGAAATGGCGCACTTCGGTGCACTCGAACCAGGTGGGCACATGGGGCCGGGCGAACATGGGGATGCCGCCACCCAGGAACACGGGCACGATGGCCAGGCGGATCTCGTCGATCAGTCCGGCTTCGAGCAAGGCGGTGTTCAGCTTGCTGCCACCCACCAGAAAGAGGCTTTTGCCCGGCTCCGACTTGAGCCGCCGCACTACCGCTACCGGATCTTCGGAGGTGAACCGCAGGTGGTCGGCCACGGGCGCCTGGGCCGGCGCCGGCCGGCTGGTGAACACGTAGCTTTGCAGGCCGGGGTAGGGGTCGGGCTGACCCTCGTTCAGTACCCAATCGTACGTGTTGCGTCCCATCAGCACGGTATCGCATCCGCCAATGAAATCCTCATAACCGAAGGGCTCGGCCGAAGGCGCCGCATCGAACAGCCATTGCAGGGAATGGTCCTCGGTGGCGATGTAGCCGTCCAGGGAGGCGGCGATGTACAGGATGCAGGGGCGGCTCATGCCTTTTCCTGTATGCTCAGGGCACCGCTGGGACATTTGCCGACCTGTTCCACGATGCGGGCCGATTCGGCGGCCTCAATGCGGATCCAGGGCCGGTTGCGGGGCTGGAAGACCTCGGGAAGTCCGCGTGCGCAGATGCCCGAATGGATGCACAACGCCGATTTCCACACCACGGTGATCTCGCCGTTGCCATAGGTTTTGGTGATGTCGGAGGGATTCATCCCTCAATATACTTCCCGCCCCGGACCAACAGCCAGAGCCCGACCATCCCTTGCACGGCGGCCAGGGGATACAGCAGGTGGTAGTTCACCAAGGCATCGAAGAAGGGCCGGCCGGCCGATGCGAGATGCAGTGCCACGGCCGCCAGGGCTATGGCACCCACCCAGCGGGGCACCCATCCGAGCCGGACGACCGACCCATGGAAGGCCCCCCAGGCCAAGCCCGAAAAGAGCAGGGCCATGGTGTGGCTCCAGTTTTTGAGGAATACAGCCAGCATGCGGCCCGAGTCGGTCACTTCGGTGACCTTCCGCATGGCGCCCAGCACCAGGGTGGCCATCTGCTCACCGGCACCGACCACGCAGGCCATGCCGGCCAGCAGCAGATAGCCGGCCGCCAATGCCGCCGATGCCCGGTGCAGGTTCCGGTACATGCGCAGGGCGATGGCCACGGGGATGAACCCCATGGCCAAGCCGATCAGTGCGGTGAAGCCGTTTCCGGCAGGCATCCAGCCCAGCAGGAAGGCCGTGCCGATGCCGGTATGCACCAACAGCAGCCCACCCGCCCAACGGCCTTCCGCCATCATCAATACCGGTAATAATCCGGCTTGAAGGGACCCTCCACCGGCACGCCGATGTAGGCGGCTTGCTCGGGAGTGAGCACATCCAGTTCCACGCCGATTTTGGCCAGGTGCAGGCGGGCCACTTCCTCATCGAGGTGTTTGGGCAGCACATACACTTCGTTGCCGTACTCGGCCCCGCGGGTCCACAGTTCGATCTGGGCCAGGGTCTGGTTGGTGAAACTGTTCGACATCACGAAACTGGGGTGGCCGGTGGCGCAACCGAGGTTCACCAGGCGGCCTTCCGCCAAGAGAATCACATCATGCCCGTCCACGGTGTATTTGTCCACCTGGGGTTTGATGTTCACGCGGGTGTGGCCGTACGCGCCTTTCAGCCAGGCCACATCGATCTCGTTGTCGAAATGGCCGATGTTGGCCACGATGGCTTTGTCCTTCATCAGGCGGAAATGCTGTTCCGTGAGGATGGATTTGTTGCCCGTGGCGGTGATGATGATGTCGCCCTGGGGAACGGCTTTGGCCATGGTGGTCACTTCGTAGCCTTCCATGGCGGCTTGGAGGGCGCAGATGGGGTCGATTTCGGTGACGATGACCCGTGCGCCGGCCCCGCGGAAGCTTTCGGCCGATCCTTTGCCCACGTCGCCGAAGCCGGCCACGACCACCACTTTGCCGGCGATCATGACATCGGTGGCCCGGCGGATGGCGTCCACGGCGCTCTCGCGGCAGCCGTATTTGTTGTCGAATTTAGACTTGGTGACGCTGTCGTTCACGTTGATGGCGGGCATGGGCAGGGTACCGGCCTTCATGCGCTCATAGAGGCGGTGTACACCGGTAGTGGTTTCCTCGGTGATGCCTTTCACATGGGGAATGAGCTCGGGGTATTTGTCGAGCACCACGTTGGTCAGGTCGCCACCGTCGTCCAGAATCATGTTCAGGGGGCGGTCTTCACTGCCGAAGAACAGGGTCTGGTCTATGCACCACTCGTATTCCTCTTCGGTCATGCCTTTCCAGGCATAGACCGGAATGCCGGCGGCGGCGATGGCGGCCGCGGCGTGGTCCTGGGTGGAGAAGATGTTGCAGCTGCTCCATTGCACCTCGGCACCGAGTTCCTTGAGGGTCTCGATGAGGACGGCGGTCTGGATGGTCATGTGCAGGCACCCGGCGATACGGGCACCGGCCAGGGGTTTGGTTTTGCCGTATCGCGCGCGCAGCGCCATCAGGCCGGGCATTTCGGCTTCCGCCAATTCGATCTCCTTGCGGCCCCATTCGGCCAGGGAGATGTCTTTCACTTTGTAGGGCAAGGCGGAAACGCGGGAATCGGTAAGCATGTGGAAATACGGGGTTTGATTGAAATCGGGCGAAAGATACGGCTCAACGGGCGATCCACTCCCGAATCTTGGCCAACTCGGCCTCCGGACCTCTTGAACCCAGTTCGGTGAGCCAATGGTTCCCCTCGCGGTCGAGCACCACTTTGTAGGGTATGCCATCGATCCTGAGCGCCGTGGCCAGCTCGGCCGACGCCGCCCAGATGAACGGATATTCCGGATGCTCGGCAATGAAGGCACGCACGTCCTCGGCCGTGTCGGAGAACCCGGGCGAGATGGCGACCACCACGAAATCATCCGGATGTTCTTCCATGGCCTGTTGCAGTGCGGGGAAACTCTCCAGGCAGGGAATGCACCAGGTCTCCCAGAAATCGAGCAGCACGATCTTGCCTTCCAGGTCGGCCAGGTCCAGGCTGGTACCGTCCAATTTCACGATGTCGGCGGCACGGATGACCGTGGTGAGCGAATCGGACAGGGTTCCGGCGGCTTCGGTGCCGCTCTCGGAGCGGCCGCAGGCGGCCACCCAGGCGACCAGGAACAGGGGGAGCAGGCGATATGCTATCTTCATGCGCCAAAGATACCGGAAATCCCGCATGCGCCCCATCCACCTGGCCGTCTCCCTGTTCCTGCTGCTGCTCGGCGCCGCGTCGTTCGTCGGCACCGGCATGGTGCATCCCACGGCGTTGGTGCCGGTGTGGTTCGGGCTCATGCTCCTGCTGCTGGGCTGGTTCGAAAACCGCCAGGCACCCTCCCGGGGCTGGACCCTGCTGTTGTACCTCTGGTGGTTCACCGCCATCGTAGGCACGGCATCCGGTCTGGCCGAAACCGCCCTTCAGCTGTTCGGCGCCGAAGGGGTTTCCCCCACGAAAGCCACCGTGCAAAGCCTCATGTTCCTGTCGGCCGTCATCCATCTCCTCAGAACCCGTAACCGAATCCGTACCGCTTCATGAAAAAATCCTTCACCCTCCGGATCCTGGACTGGGTCGAACGCAACGGCAACAAGTTGCCCGATCCCGCCATCCTGTTCCTGTTTCTGATGGTGACCATCTGGGTCGTTTCGGCCGTGCTGGCCCCCATCAGCTTTGCGGAACTGGACCCGCGTACCGGCTCGCCCATCGCCGTGCAGAACCTGCTCACCGGTTCCCGATTGGCCGATTTCCTGAGCAACATGGTTACCGTATTCATCAATTTCGCACCCTTGGGCGTGGTGCTGGTGGCCATGCTGGGAGTAGGGGTAGCCGAACACAGCGGGTACATCAATGTGGCGCTGAAGAAGTTGCTGGGAGTTACGCCCAGGTTCCTGCTCACGCCCATGCTCATCCTGGTGGCCATCATCAGCCATACCGCCGTGGATGCGGGGTACGTGCTGGTCATACCCTTGGGCGGGGTCATCTTCTATGCGGCCGGCCGGCATCCGCTGGCGGGCATAGCGGCGGCCTTCGCAGGGGTATCGGGCGGGTTCAGCGCCAATTTCGTGCCCTCGAGCCTGGACCCGCTGCTGCAGAGTTTCACGCAGACCGCGGCCCACATCACCGATCCGAACGTGCTCGTCAATCCGCTCAACAACTACTATTTCACCACGGCCAGCACCTTGCTCATCGTGAGCCTGGGTTGGTTCCTCACCGACAAGGTGATCGAACCCCGCCTGAAGGGGACCGAAATCGACGGGGATGAGGCCGACATGCCGGTGATGCAGGAAGTGACCAGCCGCGATACCAGGGCCTTCTGGGCGGCCAACATCGCCACCCTGCTCGCCGTGGTCGGGCTGGTGTTCTGGGCCATGCCGGCCGACTCGCCCCTGCGCGATGCCGACGGTGCCCTGTCTTCCTTCACGGCGCCGCTCATGAAATCCATCGTTCCGCTCATCTTCCTGCTCACGGCCCTGCCGGGCGTGGTGTTCGGCTTCGTATCGGGGGCTTTCAAAAGTACCAAAGACCTCATCAAGACCATGAGCAAGGCCATGAACGGCATGGCCTACTACATCGTGATGGCCTTCTTCTGCGCCCTGTTCATCGATGCCTTTGCCAAATCCAACATCGGTGCCCTGATCGCGGTGAAAGGGGCGGCGGCCTTGCAGGCCTGGGCCTTGCCGGGGCAGTTCACCATCATAGGCATCGTGTTCCTCACCGGGTTCGTGAACCTGTTCGTGGGTTCGGCATCGGCCAAATGGGCCCTCATTTCGCCCATTTTCGTACCCATGCTCATGAATCTGGGCATCTCGCCCGACCTCACGCAGGCCGCCTACCGGGTGGGCGATTCGAGCACCAACATCATCACGCCCTTGCTGCCCTATTTCCCCTTGGTGGTGGTCTATGCGCAGCGGTATGTGAAAAGCAGCGGCATCGGCACCCTGGTGAGCCTCATGCTGCCGTATTCCATCACCTTCATCCTGGTGTGGACGCTCTTCCTGCTGGCGTACTGGGCCCTCGGGTTGCCCCTCGGGCTCCAGGCCACGTACACGTATCCCTGATTCCGGCCGGAATCAGCGCACGGTGCCCATCAGCCTCTTGATGAAGGGGCTGATGAGCAGCACCACGAAACCGGCGCCCGCGGTGAAGTAGAAGATGAGCAGGAAGAGGTCGGGCATGAGGGAGGGGTCGGCCTGGATGGCTTCGTCGCTGAAGCCGCCGGCCACCAGACCCGCAATGAGGTTGCCCAACGCCGAGGCCATGAACCAGATACCCATCATCTGACCTACCAGCTTCTTGGGTGCCAGCTTGGTGACCGACGAAAGGCCTACCGGGCTCAGGCACAGTTCGCCGAGCGTGTGCAACAGGTAGGTGAGCACCAGGAACTGCATGCCGGCGCCTTCGGGGTTGCCGAAGGCCGCGTTGGCCGCGAACACCATCACCACGAAGCCCAGGCCCAATTGAATGAGCCCCATGCCGAACTTGATGGGCATGCTCACCTCTTTTTTGGCGGCGGCCAGGGCCACCCACACCCACCCGATGACCGGTGCCAGGGTGATGATGAAGATGGAATTGACCGATTGCAGCCAGGAAGTGGGCATTTCCCAACCGAAGATCACCCGGTCGGTGTAGCGGTCGGCGAAGAGGTTCAGCGAGGACCCGGCCTGTTCGAATCCGCTCCAGAACATGGCGGCGCATAGGAACAGGAACCCGATGACGGCCACCCGTTGTTTTTCGACGGCGTCCAGCCCTTCGAAGAAGAGCACATAGGCGAAGTAGGCGATGACCAACGTGACGATGACCACCGTGGAGGTCTGTGCTATGGCCACCGGATTGATGGCGATGAGGCCGGCCATGACGGCCGCCACGAAGGCGGCGAACGTCGTGCCCACCACGGCCAGGCCCATGCGGTATTTCGCCGCCGTGGCCGGTGCCAGCACGGGCGCATCGCCCACGCCGGTCAGGTTGGCTCCGCTCAGGCGGTATTGCACCAGCCCGAGCACCATGCCGATGCCGGCCGCCCCGAAGCCCCAGTGCCAATCCACCTTCTCGCCCAGGTAGCCCACAATGAGCGGGGCGATGAAGGCGCCCAGGTTGATTCCCATATAGTAGATGGAGAAACCGGCGTCGCGCTTGGCCGATTCATCCTCACTGTACAGGGCTCCCACCAAGGAACTGATGGTGGGCTTGAGCAAGCCGGTCCCGATCACGATGAGGATGAGCCCCAGGAAGAAGGTGTGGGTGCCCGGTACGGCCATGCTGAAATGCCCCGCCGCGATGATGATGCCCCCGTACCATACCGCGTTGCGCAGACCCAGGAACTTGTCGGCCAGCCAGCCGCCCGGCAGCGCCAGCAGGTACACGAACATGGTGTAGAGGCCGTAGATGGCCGTTGCGGTCACGTCGTTGAGGCCCATGCCGCCGTCCTGTACCGCCGCCACCATATAGAGGACGAGCAGGGCGCGCATGCCGTAGTAGGAGAAGCGCTCCCACATTTCGGTGAAGAAGAGGGTGCTGAGGCCGATGGGATGGCCGAAAAAGGTGCGGTTCGACATGGAGAATGACCAGGTTTTGAACGGTTCGGAAGGCGGATAATACCGAAATTCCGGCATGCCCCTGTTCGCCGACATCGCCCTGCCCGTACCCCGCCCCGGAATTTTCACCTATGCCGTGCCCGAGGGTTGGGCCGAAGGTCTGGCCCCCGGCATGCGGGTGGAGGTGAGGATGGGGTCGCGCCTGGCCGTGGGCCTGGTGCTGCGCCTGCATGATGACGCCCCGGAGGGCTATGCCGTGAAACCCTTGGGCTCCATACTCGACGAGGAGCCCGTGCTCACCCCCGAGCTGCTGGACCTGGCCCATTGGACCGCCAAAGCCGCCTTCGCCTCGGTGGGCGAAGTGGTACAAGCCATGCTGCCGGCCGGCCTCAAGCCCGATGCGGAGCGTCGCGGCAGCCGCAAACCGCCACCACCCATGCCGGTGGACCCCACCCGCATGCATGCCTTGCATCCGGCCCAGGCGGCAGCATTCGAAGCCGTACGACAAGCCCTGGACCAAGGGGAAGGTGCATTCCTGCTCTTCGGAGTTACCGGAAGCGGCAAGACCGAAGTGTACATCCGCGCCTTGTATGAAGCCTGGACCCGGGGAAAATCGGGCATCGTGCTCGTACCCGAGATCGCCCTCACGCCTCAGACCGTGCGGCGCTTCCGCACCGTCTTCGGCGACCAGATCGCCGTGCTGCACAGCCGGCTCACCGGCCGCGAACGCGCCGACACCTGGGCCGACATCCGCCACGGGCGCAAAACCCTGGTCATCGGCGCACGCTCCGCCGTTTTCGCGCCCGTGGCGGATCTCGGCCTCCTCATCATCGACGAAGAACACGACGCCAGCTACCGGCAGGAAGACCCCTCGCCCCGGTACGACGCCCGCGACGTCGCCCGCCGCCGCTGCGCGACGGCCGGCGCCGTATACCTGGCCGGTTCCGCCACGCCCTCCCTCATCAGCCTGCACCAGGCCGCCCACGGGGCGCTCAGGCTGCTGCGCCTGCCCGACCGCCCCGAGGGCTCCGAACTGCCCGAGGTGCGCATCCTGGATCTCAAATCCTATAAGAAAGCCATGCGCGGGCCTTTGGCCGTGCCCGTATTTCTGGCTGTCGAGGCCGCGCTCGACCGCGGCGAGCAGGCCATCCTGCTGTACAACCGCAGGGGCTACTCCCGTTACCTGCAATGTGGCGATTGCGGCCACCGTGTGGAGTGCCCCGATTGCAGCGTGACCCTCACCTACCACCGCCCCAGCGATTCGCTGCGTTGCCACTATTGCGGCCACCACGAGCGGCGCCCGTTGCGGTGCCCCAGTTGCGATGCCCCCGGGTTGCTGGATATGGGAAGCGGTACCCAGAAGGTGGAGGCCGAACTCGAGGAGTTGTTCCCGAAAGCCCGCATACTTCGCATGGACCGCGACTCCACCGCCACCCGGGGTGCCCACGACCAGATGCTGACCGCCTTCGGCAACCGGGAATACGACATCCTGGTAGGTACCCAGCTGGTATCCAAAGGGCTCGATTTCCCGGAAGTGACCGTGGTGGCCGTGGTGCACGCCGATACCGAGCTGGCGTTTCCGTCCTACCGGTCGGGCGAACGGCTCTTCCAGCTGCTCACCCAGGTGGCCGGCCGCTCGGGTAGGGCGGCCAAGCCGGGCACCGTGTTTCTGCAGACCTGGCAGCCCGACCATCCCGCCATCCAGACCGCCGCCCGGCACGATTTCGAGGCCTTCGCCCGTGCCGAGATGGGCGGGCGCAAACGCCTGGATTGGCCGCCCTACAGCCGCCTGGTCACCTTCGAATTCAAAGGCCGCGACGATGCCACCGTCATGCGCATCGCCGAGCGGTTCGCCGCGGCCGCCGAGGCCGAGGGCGGCAGCCCGGTGCTGGGTCCGTCACCCTCCACCGTACACCGCATGCAGCGCGATTGGCGCTGGGAACTGGTGCTCAAGACACCTGTCGCATGGGACGAAGCCGAGCGGGAAGCCCGCATCGAGCGCATCCTGTATCAGTTCAAACAAATGAAGGAGCCCGGCGCCGGTTCGGTACGCATCAATATCCGCACGCAAGGCTAATCTCGATACCTTCCGCCATGATCGTCACGCTGCCTCCCGATCTGACCGAGGACAAGATCCCCGAGTTGGAGACCCACTCCCTGTTGAACCTGCTCACCGTGGTGGTAGCCAATCTGGAACTCATGCGGGAGCTGAAACCCGATGCGCCCGAAATCGGCCCCGTAGTGGATCGGGTGTACGATCTGTCGGCCCGGCTCACCAATCCCGCCCAATGGAACACCCTGGTGGAGGAACTTGCCGGGCTTTTCCGCGAGATCGATGCCGTGGAGCGCAATGCCAAGGGGCGTTACCATATCCGCTACAACATCGCCGACCAGGAAGACGCCGACTATTATGTGCAATTCTCGCTTACGACCGACCAGGGTTCCGAAATCACCATGCCGCTATTGGTGAAGGATACCCTGCGCGATCTGGTGGCCAACGCCCGCAAATACACGCCGCCTGGTGGTCGCATACTGGCCGGGGTAACCCGCCAGCGCGGCTTGCTGAAATTCGTGGTTCAGGAT
>JANJTJ010000064.1 GCA_024711145.1 Balneolales bacterium | reverse complement strand
GTGTGCTGGGCCGACTCCCGGATGCTGCCCAGGATGCCCTCGGCCGCCTCGGGCCGGCGCCGGGCCAGGTCCACTCCCGACAGGATGGTGACCAATTGCGCGCCCACGTGGTCGTGCAGGTCCCGGCTGATGCGGTCGCGCTCCTCGCGCAGGCGCCGTTCGGCCTCCAACGCCTCCAACCGGCGTTTGAGCTGGCGGGTGGCCCAATGGCGGATGAAAGCGGCGAATGCGAGCAGTAAGACCAATCCGATCAACGACCGGAACCACCAGGTCTGCCAGAACGGGGGCGGTAGGATCACCACCAACCGGTCCGGTATCGGATTCCAGACCCCGTCGGCGTTGGCCGCCGTCACTTCGAACACATGGGTGCCGGGCGCCAGGGCCGGGTACCGGGCATAGGTGCGGTCGCCGGGTTCCGACCAGCCCGGGTCCACCCCCACCAATCGGTATCGGAACCGCGTGCGCATGGGGTCGCGGAAGTCGGGTGCCGCCCAGGTGAACCCGATGAACCGCTGCCCCGGTTGCAACCGCACGGTATCGGTGGCCAGCACCGACCGTTCCGACAGGTAGGGCTTGTCGAACAGCTCGATGCCGGTGATGTGGATGGGCGGAGGTACGGGGTCGGCCCGCACGGCGGTGGGGTCGAACCGGTTGAACCCGGCTATGCCTCCGAACCAGAAATGCCCATCGGGATGCGCCAGGTGCGCACCGGTGTTGAATTCGTTGTTCTGAAGGCCGTCGGAAGCCGTGAACGGGGTGAATCGGTCGGAGACGGGGTCGTATCGGGCCAGGCCGTTGTTGGTGGATACCCAGACCCGGCCTTCGGCATCCACCAGGGCGCCGTAGAGTTGGTCGGTGGGCAGGCCGTCTTCCACCGACCAATGCCTCAGGGCGTCGGTGCGTAGGTCGAGGGCGTGCAATCCGCCTCCGTAGGTCGGAATCCACAGCAGGGTGTCGCCCTGGAGGGCCAGGCCGCCGGCGTGGGGAAAGCGCAGGGGATAGGCCTTTACCCGGTTCGGGAAGGTGATGCGGAGCAACCCGCCCCGGAAGGTGGAAGCGAAGAAGTCGCCGTCGGGACCTTCTAGCAAGTACCGGATGCGTTGGTCCGGTAGGATGGTATCGAGCACGGTGGCGGTGCCGATGGCGGGATCCCGGACCACGATGCCGGAGTTTTCGGTGCCGATCCACAGGCGGCCCTGTCGGTCGGTGCGAACGGCCCGGATATGCGGGTCGCCGTTCACCCGGTTCCAAGCTTCGAGCAGGCGGCCGTCCAGACCCAGATGCAACAACCCGTGGAACTGGGTGCCCACCAGGATACCCCGTGCCGAGGGTTCCATCACATACGGAACCACCCCCCCGCGCACCGGCGCCCAGGCGCCCGTGCGCGGGGTATGGGCCATGACCCCCGCACTGGTGCCCACCCACACCGTGCCGCCGCCCGCCGGCGCGAAACTCAGCACGAACCGCTCCCCGGCGGGCGGCCGCACCGGCACGAACCGTGCCTCGGGTATCACTTGCAGCACGCCGCTTCCCCATACCGACAACCACAGATGGCCTTCCCTATCCCGATGGAATTGGTTCACGAACCGCCCGCGGGTTTCCAATATGGGTATGGTTTCGGCGCGCCCGTCGGGTCGGTACCGCAACAGGGTGCCGTCGGGCGACCCGTACAACAGGTCGCGACCATGCAGATACGCCCGCGATGCGGTAACGATGGCGCTCTCCGGCCGACGGTTCACGGGCGGGGCCAGGCGGATGGGAGCCACGGTTTCGGCCAGTACCACCAGCCGCCCGTCGGCATCGAGCAGGAGTTCGGCGCTGCGGTCCTGGTAGCGCCCCGCCGGTACCAGCAGGGTGCCGGCCAAGCGGTCGGCATCCGGATCTTCCACCAGCACGATGCCCAGGTCGGTGTTGAACACCACCGGACCGCCCGGCCAGGCTACGATTCCCCTCGACAAACCGGCGGTTCTGCCATCTACCAGCAAGGGTACGGCTCGGAAGGTGTCTGCCACCGCATCGTACCGGAACAGACCATCGCCCAGACCGCTGGTCCATAACCGGCCGTCCCGGTCGCGCGCCAGCAGATGGATGTTCTTGCCGGGCAGGTAGGCGGTGAACCGGTCGGTGCGCCAGTCGAATTTGCGCAGCCCGCCATTGCGGGTCGCGATCCATAGGGTGCCGTCGGCATCTTCCAGAAACCCGTGGATGTAGCTGTCGCCCACCCCTTCGACCCGGGAAAAGACCCTGCCATCAAACCGGTACACCCCGCCCAGGGTGGCGGCCCAGAGGAAGCCGCGTTGGTCGCGGTGGACAGACAACACGGTTTCGTGGCCCAGCCCATGGGCCGAGTTCCACGCCCGGTAACTCCAGGCCGCCGGGTCGGATGGCGGACTCACCAGTCCGCTCAGAGTCACTATGAGGGCGAAAATCCACACTGAGCCGGGAAGGTAACCGGGAAAAAGCGGATATTCAGACCATGGAATCTCCGAACTGGGTGGAATGGATCGGGTATGCGGCCAGCGTCTTGGTGGCCGGTTCCCTCATGATGCGCAATGTGGTGCGGTTGCGCTGGATCAACGGCGTGGGTGCCCTCACCTTCGCCATATACGGTTGGCTGATCGGGTCCTGGCCGGTGGCCGGCATGAACGCCTTCATCGTGGGCATCAACCTGTACCATCTGTCGCGCATGCGGAAAACCGAAACCTATTTCCGCCTGTTGCGCCTTTCGGCCGACGACGAATACCTGAGCTATTTCCTGGCCCGGCACAAGCAGGACATCTCCGGGAACCAGCCGTCGTTCGATTTCGAACCGGCGGCTGGCGATTGGTGCTGGTTCGTACTGCGCGACACCCTGCCGGCGGGGGTGCTCATTGCCGCCCCGGGCGAAGACGGCCTGTTGCGGGTGAAATTGGACTACGTGCTGCCCGAGTTCCGCGATTTCGCCCTGGGCCAGTTCGTGTGGCATGCCAATGCCCCGGTCTTCGTGGGCCTCGGTGTGCGCCTGCTCGAAGCCACCGGCGGCAGCGCCGAGCACCGCGGCTATCTGGCCAGAATGGGGTTCGCCGAGGTGGGTGGCGACCGGTGGACCTACCGGCTGTAAGCCCCCGCCGCCGCCGAAAGACCACCCAAGAGGGCGCCGAGCAAGGCCGATACGCCCACGAGCAACCACCCGTCGGGCAGGTTGAAGACCGGTGCCAACCGGTCGCCCAACAGGTACCCGTTGGCGATGTGGATGTAGGCGGCCGCCCCGCCCCAAAGCGCGGCGCCCGCACCGGCTCCTTGCCACCAGGCCGACCGCACACCACCCGCCAGGTAACGGCCGGCGATCAACCCCACCAGGGCCAACATCCACCAGGTAAGCAGCCATTGGGTGATGGCCGCACCCACCAGAATGGTCAGAAATCTCACGGTACGTCCTCCGGACGGGAATACAGGATGAGGGGATGGAGGTCGCCGGCCATCCAGACCGGCAACAGATTCAGGTAGCGGGGAGATCCCGGATTGCCGCTTTGTCCACCCGGGTAGATGCCGAAAGCCCGCACGATAGGACCCATTTCGGCCACCAGACGCCAACTGGGGCCATGCGTGCCGCTGAGTGCCAGAGGCGACTGGGAGTCGCCGCCGGTGTGCAGCACGCCGCTGCCCAAACCGGGCAAACGCAGCAGGTGTTCCAGGCGGCCGTCGTTCTCTTTCCACCAGGCCCAATCGGCACCCAAGGGGCCATGTTCCTGTACCAGGCTGTTCACGGCTTCGATGTAGGCGCGGGTGATGAGCGAATCGGGCGGTTCGGCGAACCAGGTGCTGGCCGGTTCCTGCAGGAAAAGCGTGATGGTAGCCTGGCGGGAGGGACGTTGGTACGGACCCTCGCCCGTGAAATGCGCATCCCACACGGCGCGGTGCCAGGCGTTCAGCCAACGGCGGAACACGGTGGCGCCGACCCGGTCGGCCTCGTTCAGCAGATCCCAACGTTCCAGTTCGGCGAGGGCTTCGAGCCCGGCCGCATCCAACCGGTCTTTGTCCAACCGGTTCATGAACCGGTCCAGCACGAGTTCGGCATACCGGTTGCGGGTGTTCAACTGGAGGCGGCGCATGGCGTCCACATCCATGCGGCTGTTGTGTTCCAGTTCGTCGTTGATGATGTTGCCCCGGGTGAAGGGTGCGAAATCCCAGTTGATGTAATAGGGATAGGTGGGATCGGTGCTGTGCTGGTTGGCGCTCGAAACCCAACCCCGGGCCGGATTCACCGATTCGGGATTGTGCGATTGGGGAACCCAGCCGGCCCAGTCGTGCCTGGGATCGGTTCCGTCGCCGGGCAAGGCGCCCTGGTACGGCCATTTGAGGGGGAATCGGCCGGCCAGATGGATGCCCACGGAACCGCTGCGGTCGGCCACCACGAGGTTCTGGGGCGGGTTCTGGAAGCTGCCCAGTGCGGCTTCGAATTCGGCGTGGGTCCGCGCCCGGCTGATGTCGTGGAAGGTGCGGAATACCGTATCGGGCAAGGCGCCGGTCCAGCGCATGGCCATGCCGCTGTCGTCCAGGATGGGGCCGTGATGGGTGAAACGGACGGTGTCGACTACCGGGTCTCCGCCTCGGACGAAGAAGGTGTCGAGCCGCACGGTAACCGGTTTCCAGACTCCATCATGCCGGTAGGCGCTGCGGTCTGCGTTCAGTTCCACCCGGTACAGGTCCACGGCGGCGTTGCCCACGTTGGTGGAACCCCAGGCCAGGTCGGCATTGAACCCGAGCACCACATCGGGTACGCCGGGGAAGCTCACGCCCTTTGCGGATAGGCCCGGCGCGGTGAGCTGGTTCAGGTACCAGATGCTGGGCAGGGTGAGCTGCAGATGGGGGTCGTTGGCCAACAGGGCGTATCCGCTGGCGCTCCGGCCCGGCAGCACGGCCCAGTTGTTGGACCCGACCCCGGGTTCGGCCTGCGGCAAGGCCGCGGTTTGGTGCGGGTGGTCCGCATCGAGCCAGGTGCGGGCGGGTGCGGCCGGCACCGGTACCGGTTCGAAGGACCACCGGGTTCCGGCCGGAATGATGGGATCGGTTCCTTCGGGGTAACTGAGCATGAAGCGGTCCACGAAGGCGTCTCCCAGGAGGGCCCGGGTGTTGGCCAAGGGGACGGCCTTGGTCGAAAAATTGAGGGTTTCATTCAGATTCATCACCATGAGCCCGCTCCGGTAAGGGCTCCACGGCTTCGGTTCGGCCGACAGCAGCTTGTATTCCACCGGCCAATCGGAAGGGGCCAACCCGGCCAGCCAGGCGTTCACTCCGGCGGTGTAGGCCCTCACGGCCGCACCGAATTCCGGGTCGGCTTCCATGAAAGCGGTATGCCGCCGGGCGCCTTCGGCCATGCCGATGCGCCGCTGGTTGCGGTCGTAGTCCAGGTAGCGGGCACCCAGGGTCGCGGCCAATTCGCCCCCGGCCGCCCGTGTGCTGAAATCCATCTGGAAGAGACGGTCGCGGGCATGCACCCACCCTTGCGCGAAATACAGGTCGTTCAGGTCGGCCGCGAAGATGTGCGCCACACCAAGCGAATCGTACCGGATCTCGACCGGCTGCGACACCCCTTCGGTCAAAGTGACGGCCCGGGCCGGCGCACCCCGTTCGGCATTGGCCCAAACGCCATGGAAGGGGTCGAAGAACCGCCCCAAGGACGGAACGCTTCCCCAGGGTTGGTTCAGTGTGGCGACCAGGAGCAATACCCCCAAGCCAGGCAGGCCTTTCTTCATTTCACGTAGGTATTGAGCCAATCGAGCTGTTCCCACAACATGTGCATGAGGCTTTCACGGGCCCGGTACCCATGGCTCTCGTGGGGCAGCATGACCAACCGTGTTTTGCCTCCCTTGCCCCGCATGGCCTGGAACATGCGTTCGCTCTGCATGGGGAAGGTGCCGGTGTTGTTGTCGGCCATGCCGTGGATCATGAGCATGGGCTCGTTGATCTTGTGGGCATGGAAGAAGGGCGACATCTCGATGTAGGTGTCGGTGGCCTCCCACAGGTCGCGGGGTTCGGCCTGGAAACCGAAGGGCGTGAGAGACCGGTTGTACGCCCCGCTGCGCGCGATGCCCGCCTGGAACAGGTCGGTGTGGGCCAGGAGGTTGGCGGTCATGAAGGCGCCGTAGGAATGGCCGCCCACGGCCAGGCGGCGACCGTCGCTCACGCCCCGCCGCACCAGTTCGCCTATGGCCGCTTCGGCATTGAGCCGGAGCTGATCCACGAAGGTGTCGTTGGGTTCGGCACCCTGCTGCACGGCCACGATGGGCATGGCGGCATTGTTGAGCACGGCGTACCCCTGGGTGACCAGGAAGTGCGGGCCCCAATAGCTGATGGCGTTGAACCGGTAGGGCGAATCGCTGACCTGCCCGGCCGCGTCCGCACTGCCGAATTCGCGCGGATAGGCCCAGATCATGACGGGCAAGGTGCCTTTGGTGGAATCCCAGCCGGCGGGGAGCAGCAATTGGGCGCTGAGGCCCACGCCGTCGGCACGCGTGTAGGTGATGAATTCGGCGCGGATATCCCGGAATTGGGGTGTGGGATGCGGGAAGGCGGTCAGCGCCCGATCGGTACCCCCGTTCAGGGATTTCACCACCAGGTTGGGCGGCTCGGTGGGCGATTCGCGCCGGATGACCACGGTGCCGGCATCGGCCAGCAGGGCGGGCGTTTCGAAATAGGGAGCGGCCGAGCGCCAGATTTCGGTGGTCTCGCCCGTGCCCAGGTTCCAACTACGCAGGAAGGGCCGGTTGCCTTCGGGGCCGGCACCCATGCCGCTCAAGACGAGGGTTTCCGAATCGCCCCAGGTGCGCAGAACGCGGCCGCCGTCGGGTGTGGCGGTGGTAAGGGGAGAGCCCGGGTTGTTGTAGCTGTCTTCGTAATTGCGCTCCACCAGAAGGGCCGGGGCCTGGGCCGGACTGGCCGGCGCCACGCGCCAGGTTTTCAGGGTGCGGGTGGCCCGCCAGGTTTCAGAAACCAAGGCCAGGTCGCCCCGGCCCCATTGGATACCGGCGAACCGGGTGGCCGTGGCGAACCAGCGGGTTGGGGCCGCCGTGAAGGGGGCTTCGAGCAGGTAGGCGCGGTCGCGCAGGTCGGCGCTGGTGCGGGCATCGCCCCCGTCCAGGGCTTCCACCCAGAACAGCTGGGCGGGCGCATCGGCCCGCCACTGGATGGAGCGGCGGCCGGGGAAGGTGCTGTTGGGCGCCAAGGGTATGCGCTCGCGCACCGGGTGCTCGGCGATGACCGCCACCTGGCGCCCGTCGCGGTTCCAAACCGTGGTGGTTTCCGCGAATCGACCCGCCGGCAGGTTGTAGGACCACGGTTTCAGGAGGGTCCGCACCAGGATGAACCGCCCGTCGGGACTCGGGTCGGCGCCGGCATGCACCCCTTTCGGGCCTACGGCCACCACCCGGCCGTTCAACGGAACCATCACATACTGGGCCGTGAAATAGTGGTCGAACAGGGCTTCGTCGTGGGCATCGGCCAAGAGATCCTGATAGGTGGGCGCAGGCGAGGCCTCGGCTTCGGTTTCCTGGATCACCGGCCCGGTGGGTACGGTGTTGCGCACCGGTTCGGCACCCACGCCGGCCGGTACGCTGCGCACCAGCAGGGTGCGGTTGTCGGGCATCCAATTCAATGCTCCGCTACCCCACACGTCGTGAACCCGCACGCCGGCCCGGTGCCGGGCACGGGCCGAGGCCACTTCGAGTACCCACAATTCCTGGCCGTTGGCCGATTGATGGGTGAAGGCGATGTGGCTGCCGTCGGGCGACCAGCTCAGGTTGCGGATGCGTGGTTCGCTGGGCAGACCGCTCACGGCCCGCTCGCGGCCGGTAGCCACATCCACCAAGGTCAATCCCGTGCTGTAACCGGCCCGGCTGGGTCCCCAGGTCGCCGGGTTGATCCGATAGCCGGCCAAACGATGCTCGGGTGCGCTCAGGTCGGCGATGGTGGGTACGCCCGGTACGGCCGATAGCAGCAAGGTGCGGCCGTCGGGCGAGAACGAGGTGCCCGGCGCGGCCGGCGCATCCACCAGGGCCGCCACATCGGCGGGAGGCATACGGTAGCCGCCTTGGGCGGCAAGGGAGGCGCTGAGCGCCAGGAGCATCGCGCAGGATGCGGTAAGGATTCGGTACGACATGGCCGGAATGTACGTGATGCTTCCGAACCCTCGTATTTTGCGGGACATGTCTTCCGTTTCCGATCTCTTCTCGAAGAACCGCGCCTGGAGCGAACGCATCCGCCGCGAACGCCCCGAATTCTTCGAAACCCTCTCCAAGCAGCAATCGCCCAAGTACCTGTGGATCGGGTGCAGCGACAGCCGCGTTCCCGCCAATGAAATCGTAGGCCTGCTGCCCGGTGAGATGTTCGTGCACCGGAATGTGGCCAACGTGGTGGTCCATACCGATCTGAACTGCCTGTCCGTGATCCAATACGCCGTGGATGTGCTCCGCGTGGAGACCATCATCGTGGTGGGGCATTACGGTTGCGGGGGTGTGAAAGCCGCCCTCGACCAAGCCAGGTTCGGACTGATCGACAACTGGCTGCGCCATATCCAGGACGTGGCCGCCCGCCACTCCGGCCTCATCGAAGCGGCCGGTACGCCCCACCGCCGCCACGACCTGCTCGGCGAGCTGAACGTGGTGGAACAGGTGCGCAATGTGGCACACACCACCGTGGTGCAGGAAGCCTGGGCTCGCGGGCAGGAACTGGAAGTGGTGGGCTGGATCTACGGCCTCACCGACGGCCTCGTGCACGACCTGGGCATCAACGTGACTTCGGCCGATGCCGTGGACGCCGCCTACCATAACGCCCTGCAAACCGCCGCTTCCCGATACATGTGAATCCGCCC
>JANJTJ010000043.1 GCA_024711145.1 Balneolales bacterium | reverse complement strand
ACGATGCCTTTGCCGGTGCGCAGGTTGTACACCCATCCGTTCAGGGTGACCGTGGCACCCGCATGGTGCTTCAATTCGGTGATGGTGGTCATGATTCCGGGGTCAACAGGGTCGAGGAATACTGGGTTGGTTCGAAGAAATCGCCGCTGAAATCGCGCACATCGTCGCCGGAAACGGCGTTGATCTGCTCCACGAGTTCATCGAGCGGAACATACCGGTCGTAGAAGATCTCGCATTTGGCCAGGCGGGTCATTCGGGTGCTCATGCTCTCCTGGGCCATGAGCAATTTGCCCTTGAGCTGGGTTTTCGCATCCTGCAGCTCTTTGTCGCCGATGCGGTCCTGGCGGACCCGGTCGAATTCGGTGTTCACCAGCTGGCGCACGTGGTCGGCGTATTCGGCATCGGTGCCCACATACACGCCGAACATGCCGCTATCCATGTACGCCTGGTGGAAGGTGTTCACGGCATAGCAGTAGCCGTATTTCTCCCGGATGTTCTGGTGCAGGCGGGAGCTCATGCCGCCACCGAGCACGGTGTTGGCCAACAGCAGGGCGTAGCGGCGCGGGTCGTCGTTCGACAGGGCACGGCGCCCCATGACCAGGTGCGTCTGTTCGATGGCTTTGGTGAGGGTGCGATGCGTGACCTCATACCCGGGGAACGGGGTGGTGTCGGCACGGGCGCTTCCCTCCCATTTCCGATCGAAAGCGGCCTGCACACGGTGCAGCACCTGCTCGTGCGTGGTATTGCCGGCCACACTCACGATGAGGTTGCCCGGCTCGTACTGGTCGCGCATGTAGGCGAACAGGTCGTCACGGGTGAAGGCGGAAACGGTGGTTTCGGACCCGATGATGGGCCTTCCCAACGGGTGCGGTTCGAAGATCTGCCGGGTGAACTCCTCGAAGACGTAATCGTCGGGCGAATCGCGGTACATCTTCATCTCCTCGATCACCACCTTCTTCTCCTTTTCGATCTCATCGGTCGGGAACGAGGGGTGCAGCACCATGTCGGTTAGGACATCCAGGGCCGAATCGAGCTCGGTATCCAGGCAACGGGCGTAGTAGCAGGTGTGCTCGTTGGAGGTGAAGGCGTTGAGGTATCCGCCTACGGCTTCCATGGAAAGGGCGATGTCCAAGGCCGAGCGGGTGTCGGTGCCTTTGAACAGCATGTGTTCCAGAAAATGGGTGATGCCGGCCTGGGCGGGGGTTTCATGACGGGAACCCGTCTTCACCCAGATGCCAACCGAAAGGCTGCGCACGGTATCGATACGCTCGGTGACGACCTTCAGGCCGCCGTCCAACAGGGACCGTTGTACGGTCTCCGGTTCATGGGAATGCATAGGGTGTGAAAATACGGTGGAAACGGAAACGGGCCATCCCCTTGCGGAGACGGCCCGTCCAAAATCAGGCTTCAGGTGGAAGCCGTTTATTCTTTGGGAAGCAATGCCTTACGGGACAGGCGCAACTTGCCGCCGGCTTCCACTTTCAGCAATACCACCTCGATCTTGTCGCCCTCTTTGAGGACGTCCTCGACGCGGTTGATGCGTTTGTGGTCGATCTCGGAGATGTGCAGCAAGCCGTCGCGGCCGGGGACGATTTCCACGAAAGCACCGAACTCCTTGATGGAGCGGACCGTGCCCATGAACGTGGCGCCCTCGTCGAGCTGGCCGGTGATGGCCTTGATGCGGGCCACAGCGGCTTCGGCGGCTTCCCCATCGAATGCGGCGATGGTGATGATGCCTTTTCCGCCCACTTCCTCGATGTTGATCTCGGTACCCGTTTCGCGCTGGATGCCTTGGATGACTTTCCCGCCAGGCCCGATGACCGCACCGATCTGGTCGGCCATGATCTCCATGCGACGGAAGCTGGGAGCGTATTTCGAGATTTCGGCACGGGGCGTGGAGATGGTTTGCGCCATTTTCTCCAGGATGTGCATGCGGCCTTTTTTGGCTTCCATCAGGGCTTCTTCGAGCACGTTGAAATCGATGCCCTTCACCTTGATGTCCATCTGGCAGGCGGTGATGCCGTCGGCCGTACCGGTCACTTTGAAGTCCATGTCGCCGAAATGGTCTTCCTCACCCTGGATGTCGGTGAGTACCACGGTTTTGCCATGACCCACGATCATGCCCATGGCCACGCCGGCCACGGCTTTCCGGATGGGTACGCCGGCATCCATGAGGGCCAGGGACCCACCGCAAACCGATGCCATGGAGCTGGAACCGTTCGATTCCAGGATGTCCGAGACAATCCGGATGGTGTAGCCGAATTCTTCGGCGCTGGGCAGCATGCGCTTGAGGGCGCGCTCGGCCAGGTTGCCGTGCCCGATCTCGCGGCGGCTTACGCCACGCATGGGTTTCACTTCGCCTACCGAGAACGGGGGGAAGTTGTAGTTGAGCATGAACCGCTTGGGTGCCGCGTCGAACAGGGTGTCGATGGCTTGCTCGTCGCGTTTGGTGCCGAGGGTCACACTCACCAAGGCCTGGGTTTCGCCACGGGTGAAGATGGCCGAACCGTGCGTGCGGGGCAGGTACCCGACTTCCGTCCAGATCGGGCGGATCTCGTCGGGTTTGCGGCCGTCGATGCGGTGTTTTTCGAGCAGGATCAGGTCGCGGAGCACTTCGCGCTGATACTCGTGGCAGAGTTCGTCGATCAGGTCGGATTGGTCGGGATGCGATTCGGCCAGTTTCTCCTGGACCTCTTCCACAATGGCCTTGATGGCGTTGGAATAGGCTTTTTTGGTATGCCCGGCTTTCGATTCGGTCGTGAAACGGTCCCCGATCACGGCTTTGATGGCCGCCATCAGGTCGGCGTTCGAATCGTCGGTTTCGAACACGCGCTTCTCTTTGCCGAACTCGGCGCGGAGGGCCACTTGGAAATCGACCAACTTCACGATGGCTTCGTGGGCCACGCGGATGGCATCGACCATCTCCTTCTCGGAGATCTCGTTCATTTCGCCTTCCACCATCACGATGGAATCTTTCGTGCCACCGATCACCATGTCGATGTCGGAGACTTTGAGGTCATCCACCGTGGGGTTCACGATGAATTGGCCGTCCACCCGACCGATGCGCACTTCGGCCATCGGGTTGTCGAAGGGGATGTCGGAAAGGGTGAGGGCCGTGGAAACCGCCGTACCGCCGAGCACATCGGCATCGTTCTGGCTGTCGGAGGAAATGACCTGCACATACACCTGCACTTCGTTGAAGTAGGTGTCGGGGAAGAGCGGGCGGATCACCCGGTCGATCAGACGGGCCGAGAGAATCTCTTTTTCGGAAGGGCGCCCTTCGCGTTTGATGTACCCACCGGGGAATTTGCCACCGGCGGCGTAGTTCTCACGGTATTCGACCGATAGCGGGAAAAAATCCTGCCCGGGTTTGGGTTGGCTTGCGCCTACCACGGTGGCCAGCACCATGGTGTCGCCCATACGGGCGATTACGGCCCCGTGGGCCTGTTTGGCCAGGCGGTTCGTCTCGATGGAGAGAACTTTGCCCGGTGCGAATTCAACGCTGCGGAAATCTGCTTTCATAGTACGTGTGTCTTGCGTGTAGATGTCACGTGCGTATGGAAGAGATGATGAGCCGATCCGGGGCGGAACGGGCCTGCACCGGCTGATCAACTCTTCCGGGCACGGGATGGAAAAAAGGCACGGGGGTGTCCCGTGCCTTTCGTGGGGGTGTTACTTCCGGATGCCGAGTTCGGCGATCAAAACCCGGTAGGCTTCGATGTCTTTCTTCATCAGGTAGTTCAACAACCGGCGGCGTTTGCCTACCAGTTTCAACAGACCCAAACGGGTCGAAAAGTCTTTCTTATGTTCCTTGAGGTGGTCCGTAAGGTGATTGATGCGGTTCGTGAACAACGCGATCTGGCCTTTTACGGAGCCGGTGTCGCTCGCGCTGGAACCGTATTTCTCGAATACGGCCTTCTTCTCTTCGGTGGTGAATTGCATGGAATGGTCTCCGCTTTGGATCAGCACAATGCCAAAGTAGATGGATGGTTCAGTTACAGATTCGAAAGATAGGGGTTAATCGGGCAAGGAACAAACCTTGCGGTCCTCTTCCAACTGCGCCCGGAGGGCCTCCACCCCGCTGAAGGTGCGTTCTTCGCGCACCCGGCGAAGGAAATGGAGGGTGAGCCGCCGGCCGTACAGATCGCCGTCGAATCCGATCAGGTGGGTCTCCAAGGTGCGCCCCATGGCTTCGGAAAAGGTGGGGCGCGTGCCGATGTTCATCATGCCCGGCCAGGATTTGCCGTCGGCATCCACCCGGACCTTGTACACCCCGTTCAGCGGAATGGCCTTGCGGGTGTCTTCGATGCGCAGGTTGGCGGTGGGAAAACCGATGGTGCGGCCCCGTTTGTCGCCATGGACCACCAGGCCCGACAACCGGTACGGGCGCCCCAGGAACCGGCCGGCGGTTTCCACATCCCCCTGTTCTTCCAGGGCTTTGCGGACCGCCGTTGACGAGATGGTGGTGGCTTCGATCTCCTGCCGGTCCACGATTTCGAGCCGGAATCCCAAGGTGTCGGCCAAGGTCTGCAGGGCTTCGGCCCCACCCTTCCGGTCCCTTCCGAAATGGTGGTCGTACCCGGTAACGAACGTGTGGATTCCCATGCGGGCGTACAGGTAGTCGCGTACGAACACGTCGAATTCGACCAGGGAGAAATCCCGCGTGAACGGGATGATGACCATGTCGTCTATGCCCAAGGCACCGAGCAGTTCGGCCCGCTCGTGCACATCGGTGAGCAGTCGGATGCCGCCGCTGCCCGGCTGTATGATTTCGCGCGGATGCGGGTCGAAGGTGACGGCCAAGGCCCGACCACCGATGCTTCTGGCCTTATCCACCACCTTTCGGATGAGCACTTTGTGGCCTTCGTGCACCCCGTCGAAGGTACCGACGGTGAGCACGGTCAACGGATCGGGGCGGATGTCAGCGAGGTAAACCGGTTTTGCCATTCGGATCGGCTTTTCGGACAAGTTCGGGCAGGAAGAAGGCCTGTTCCAAGCGGAAGACGCCGCTGCCGGTGCGCACCAGCCCGCCCAGATGGGCGCGGGTATCCAGGGCGATGCCCAGATCGTGCGCCAGGCTGCGGATGTAGGTGCCTTTGCCGCAGGCCACGCGGATGCGGGCTACCGGCGGATTCCAGTCGAGCAACTCCGCCTCGCGGATGAGGACGTCGCGTTCGGGAATGTCGGCACTCTCCCCTTTCCGGGCTTTCCTGTAGAGCGGTACGCCGTTCTGCTTGAGTGCGGAATAGATGGGTGGCCGCTGGCGGATTTCTCCGGTGAACCGGGATTCCAGCATGGTCCGGATGGTTTCGGCCGTCAGATGGGCCACCGGACCCTCCGCATCGGGTTCGGTTTCGGCGTCGTAACTGGGGGTGGAATGGCCGAACACCACGGTGGCCAGATACTCCTTGTCGCCCGTGAGCAAGCCTTCCAACTGTTTGGTGGCTTTGCCGACGGCAAGCAGCAGCAGCCCGGTGGCCATGGGATCCAGCGTGCCGCCATGCCCCACTTTTTTCACACCGGTAAGCTTGCGGACGGCTCCCACCACCCGGAAACTGGTCCAACCGGCCGGTTTGTCGATGGGAATGAGGAAGCCGGGGTCGGCCGGGGGAAACACCCCGTCGAAACCTGCGGGGTCCAGGACGATCACGTGGGATCGTCCTTATGGATCTTCTTGAAGAGCTCTTCGATCCGGTTCACGTATTCGGCGGTATCGTCGAGGTAGAACAGGATTTCGGGAACCCTGCGTACCTGATGGCGGATGAGGGCGGCCAACTCGGTACGGATTTCCGTGTTCTTCTCCTGGATGCGGTCGAAGGTCGGTTTGGTGTCGCCACCCGGGGCGAAAATGCTCAGATACACTTTCGCGGTGTAGAGGTCTTCCGTAACACGCACGCCGGTAATCGTGATGATGGTACCGTTTTGCAGACGTTGAAGAATGGGTGCCAGATCGCGTTTGATCTGGGCACCCAATTTTTCGGTACGGAGTCCCATGGGGTCAGCGGTGGCTGGTTTGGGCTTCCAGCTTCCGTTTGGTTTCGGTGATCTCGTAGCTCTCGATCACGTCGCCGATGCGGATGTCGTTGTAGTTCTGGATGCCGATACCGCACTCGTAGCCGGCGGCCACTTCGCGGACGTCGTCCTTGAAACGCTTGAGCGAGGAGATGTTGCCGTCGTGAATCACGATACCGTCGCGGATGAGACGGATCTTGTTGGCGCGCACGATCTTGCCGTCGGTCACATAGCAACCGGCGATGGTACCCACGTTGGGTACTTTGAACGTTTCGCGCACGTCCACCGAGCCCAGGATCTTGTCGTTGAGTTCGGGCGAGAGCATGCCTTCGAGGGCGTCGCGCACCACATCGATGGCGTCGTAGATGATGCTGAACAGGCGGATGTCGATTTCCTCGCGCTCGGCCAGCTTGCGGGCGTTGGCGGTGGGCCGTACCTGGAAGCCGATGATGATGGCGTTGGATGCCGATGCCAGCAACACGTCCGATTCGGAGATGGCACCGATGCCGGTGTGGATGATGTTGACCACCACTTCGTTGGTGCCCAGTTTCTGCAGCGAACCCGACAGGGCTTCGATGGAACCGTCCACGTCGCCCTTGATGATGAGGTTGAGTTCGGAGACGTCGCCTTCGCGCAACCGGCGGGAGATTTCGTCCAACGTGATGTGTTTCACGCGGCGCATATCCTGCTCGCGACGGAGCTGCTGGCGTTGGGTGGCGATTTCCTTGGCGGTTTTCTCATCGGCCGTGATGAGCAGTTTGTCGCCCGCTTGGGGAATGCCGTCGAACCCGGTGAGCTGGATGGGCGTGGACGGACCGGCTTCGGTGATGCGTTGGCCTTTCTCGTTCTCCATGGAACGTACGCGGCCATGCACGGGGCCCGCCACGAACGGATCGCCCACGCGGATGGTACCGCGCTGGATGAGCACGTTGGCAACGGTTCCTTTGCCTTTGTCCACCTTGGCTTCGAGCACCAGACCGGAAGCGCGGCGCTTGGCACTGGCTTTCAGGTCCATGAGTTCGGCTTCGATGAGCACTTTCTCAAGCAAGGCATCGATACCGGTACCCTTGTGCGCCGATACTTCGGCGCATTGGGCTTTGCCACCCCATTCTTCCACAATCACGTTGTGCTCGGAAAGCTGCTGGCGGATGCGGTCCGGGTTGGCTTCGGGTTTGTCGATCTTGTTGAGGGCCACCACGATCGGCACCTGGGCCGCCTGGGCGTGGTTGATGGCTTCCACCGTCTGAGGCATCACCTGGTCGTCGGCGGCGACCACCAGAATGACGATGTCCGTGGCTTGGGCACCACGGGCACGCATGGCGGTGAACGCTTCGTGACCCGGCGTATCCAGGAAGGTGATTTTGCGGCCGTCGTCCAGGGTTACGGCATAAGCGCCGATGTGCTGGGTGATACCGCCGGCTTCGCCAGCGGCCACCTTGGCTTTGCGGATGTAATCGAGCAGGGAGGTTTTCCCGTGATCCACGTGACCCATGACGGTCACGACCGGAGCGCGAGGCACCAGATCCTGTTCGTCGTCCTCCTCCTCGGCCAATTCTTCGGTGAGGATTTCGGCATCCACGAATTCGATTTCCTGGTCGAATTCGGCGGCGATCAGTTCGATCTTCTCTTTGTCGAGGCGTTGGTTGATGGACACGAACATGCCCATGCCCATGCAGGCGGCAATCACTTTGGAAGCCGAGATATCCATGGAAGACGCCAGGTCGGACACCGTCATGAACTCGGTCACCTCGATGATGCCCTCGCTCATGCGTGCCAATTCTTCGGCTTCGGCTCGGCCGGCCTCGAAATCGCTGCGGCGTTGTTTGCGGATCTTCTTGCGGCGCTTGGCCCCGGCACTGCCTTTGAGGGCGGCCATGGTCTCGCGCATCTTGTTGTTGACCTGACGGTCGTCGGGTCCGTCGCTCTTGCCTTTCTTCTTTTTCGCGGCATTGGCGGAAGCGCCGGCCGTTCCGCCACCGGTTGTGCCGGCGGGACGGCCCGGGCCGCCCGCGCCTACGGGGCGGCGTGGAATGCCCGGGGTTGACGAACGCGGAGCGGAGGCATCGCCACCTTCGGTACCCGAAGTACCGGTGGCGCCTGTCCGGCCGGTTACGATAACCTTCTTCTTCTTTTTCTTCTTGCGGTCGGCGCTGTCGGCACCGGCGGCTGGCGTGGGAATCTGGATGCGGCCCAACACGTTGGGACCACGCAGTTTCGGAGCCGACACCCGCATCACCTCGGGTTCGGGTTCTGCGGCGGGAGCGGCGGCCGCTACGGGAGCGGCAGGAGTTTCAGGTGCCGCGGGTGCTTCCGCAACCGGTGCGGGTGCGGGCTCGGGAGCCGGCACGGGCTCGGGTTCCGGAGCGGGCGTCGGAGCCGGTGCCGGGGCCGGTGGTGCTTCGACCACAGGTTCCGGCTTCGGCTCGGGTTTCGGCTCGGGCTTGGGTTTGGGAGCCGGAGGAGGCGTTTCGATCGGTTGCAACGGCAACGGCTCCAGATCCAGAGGCGCCAATGGAAGATCGTCGTTCTGATTCACGTTGACGATCTCGTTGCGCCCCTGCTGGATGCGCTCGCGCTTCTCTTCGTATTCCTTGCGGGTACGTTCGTGTTCGCGGTTGCGGGCTTTGTCCGATCCGAGTGCCTTCTCCAGGGCGGAGTACATCTCGCCATCCACCTTGGTGGAAGGCGAAGGTTGGATCTTGTAGCCCGCCTGAGCCAATGTATCCACGATGGTACCCGTGGATACGTTGAACTCCTTCGCGACTTGGAACAGTTTTTTCGTTGCGTCTATCGACATGCTCAGTTGGATTCTTCCTCTTCAAATTCGGCCTGGATGGTCTGGATGATCTGCTTGGCCGTTTTGGCGTCGATCTCTCCATCCGTCCGTTTCACAATCTCATCAACGCCGAGGTCGAGCACGTCGCGGGCCGTATCGCATCCGATCGAATGCAGGCGATCCACGACTTCCTTGCCGAAATCCTCGACGAATTCATCGATTTCGATATCGTCTTCTTCATCCAACTCCCGATACACATCGATTTCGGTCTCGGTAAGCATGGATGCCAGACGGATGTTCACCCCACGGGTGCCGATGGCCCGGGAGACCTGGTCGGCCGGAACCACCACTTTGGCGTGTTTGCCATCGAGGGTCAGGTCCACGGACAGCACATCGGCCGGTTGGAGCGCGCGTTTGATGAACTCTTTCTTGTCTTTGGTGAAGGGGATCACATCGATGTTCTCGTTGCACAGTTCGCGCACGATGGAATGGATGCGGATGCCTTTCATGCCCACGCAGGCGCCTACGGCGTCCACGCGTTCGTCGTGCGACAGTACGGCCACCTTGCTGCGCTCGCCGGGCTCGCGCACGGCTTTCACGATCTCGATGATGCCGTCGTACACTTCGGGAATCTCGTTCTCGAACAAGCGCTCAAGAAAAATGGGCGATGTGCGGGAAATGATGACGGCCGGGTTGCCGTTCTCGCGTTTCACTTCGATCACGGCCGCACGGATGGTGTCGCCCTTGCGGTAGCGGTCTTTGTGGATCTGTTGCGACTTGGGCAGGATGAGCTCCACGCCGTTGTGGTTCACCAGGATGTCTTTCGTGCGCACCTGGTACACATCGCCCATCACGATTTCACCGACCAGCTTGGAGTAGTCGGTGAAGACGTTGTCCTTCTCGATCTCGCGGATGCGTTGGGCCAGGGTCTGGCGGGCCATCATGACCGCACGGCGGCCGAAATCCTCGATATGGACTTCCTGGGCGTACTGGTCGTACAGACCCAGGTCCGGATCTTTCTTCTTGGCCTCCGAGAGTCTGATCTCGGATACCGGATTCTGGAACTCCTCGTCGGGAACCACTTCGCGCACATGCAGGATCTGCAGTTCGCCCCGGTCCGGGTTCAGGATCACTTCGAAGGAGTCGTCCACTTCATACACCTTGCGGATCATCGAACGGAACACGTCTTCCAGGATGGAGAGCAACATGTCCCGATTGATGCCTTTGTCTTTGGCGATCTCGGCGAAGGAGCTGATAATCTGTTTGGAGATATCCGTTTGCATGGCGGATGCGCGGTAGGTTCAGGAAAAGACCGGAATGATCTTGAGTTCGGTTTCGGAAAGGGAGAAGCGGTGCTCGGCCCCTTTGTCGTCGGCCAGAGTGAAGCCGGTATCGTCGACCGATACCAGTTTCCCTTTGGTGGTCTGGGTTTTGCCGTCGGGCCCGCGGTATTTGGCCGAAGCCGTGCGGCCCAGATTGGCCTGGAACTGACGGAGGTCCTTCAGGGGCCTGTCCAGGCCGGGAGAGGACACGTTCAGCGTGAATTGGTCCGGAATGCCCTCCATGGTGCCCATGTGGAAATTGAGTTCCCGACTGAGCTTGGCGCAGGCGTCTATGCCCACCCCGCCGGCAACGGTATCCACGAACACCCAGATGATGGGAGCGGCAGGGGTACCCTTGACCTCCACATCAACCAGATACATCTCTCCCTCCCCGAGCAATTGCCGGGTGGTGTCGGTAACGGTTTGAATGAGGTCGATGGTCATGTCGGTTCCGGAATCCAGATACAAAAAAAAGTGAGGCGGGTCTGCGCTCACTTTCTCCAGTGCCCAAAAGTACGGCCGAACCCGTGTTTTTCCAAGACGCTTTAAATGTGGTAAAGGGCTTTCAGGCGTGGTCGGGAGCCGGTAGTTTCCGCCATGCTGCAATTCGACCAGGTAGTGAAACGATACCCCGACCCCCTCACCGGCCGGCTCCGCGAGGTGTTGCGGGTGGGCCGTTTCGAAATGGCTTCCGGTGAACATGTGGCGCTCCGGGGAGCGTCGGGTTCGGGCAAGACCACCTTCCTCCATCTGTGTTCGGGGCTTCTGGCCGCCGATTCGGGAACCATCACCGTGCAGGGCACCGCCATCACCTCGCTGTCGGAACCCGAACGGGACCGCTTCCGGGCGTCCACCATCGGATACGTGTTCCAGAGTTTCCATCTGCTGGGGGCCTTCACCGCCTTGGAGAACGTGCTGATGGCGGCCTATGCCAAAGGCGACCGACCCGACCGTGCCGCGGCGGAGGCCGTGCTCGAATCGGTGGGGTTGGCCGACCGCATGCACCATCCGCCGGGAGCGCTGAGCGTGGGGCAGCAGCAACGGGTATGCATAGCCAGGGCCTTGTTCAACAACCCGTCGGTGATCCTGGCCGATGAACCCACCGGCTCGTTGGATCCGGCCACGGCGGCCGAAGTGATGGACCTGTTGCAGGCGCGTTCGGAGGGGCGCACGTTGGTGTTGGTCACGCATGATCCGGCCATCGCCGCCTCCTTCCCCCGTACGGTGGACCTTGCGGAGGTAGCCGCATGAACGGGTTGCGCATCGTGCTGCGTCAACTGGGCAAACGCCCGCTGGCCACCACCCTCACGCTGCTGTCGGTCGCCGTTGGTGCGGCACTGATCACCTCCGTAACCACGGTGCGGGTCCAGATGCAGGAAGGTTACCGGCAGACCAGTACGGGATTCGACCTGTTGCTGGCCGCCAAAGGCAGCCCACTGCAATCGGTGCTCAATGCCGTGTACCACCTGGAGACCTCGACCGGCATCGTGCCCTATGCGCTGTATGAAGCCGCGCTGGGCGATCCCCGGGTGGAACGCGCATTTCCGCTTTATGTGGGCGATTCCTATCGCGGGTCACGCATCATAGGTACATCCGCCAGCTTCCTGGAAATGGGCGAACCCATGCGCGGCAGGCGGTTCCAGGCCGCCGAGGGCCGGTTCTTCACCGAAGCCGGCGAAGTGGTGGCGGGATCGGTTGCCGCCCAACGCCTGGGACTGGCCGTAGGCGACACCATCATCGCCGCGCACGGCCTCATCGAACCCGGAGACAGCGCCGACGTGCGCGAGCACGACGGCAACCCGCTGCGGGTAACGGGCATTCTGGCGCCTACGGGTACCGCCAACGACCGGGTCCTGTTCACCGATGTGGTGTCCACCGCCGACATGCACCGGGGGTACCGGCCCGAACCCCACGACCATGCCGCCGAGGTGACCGAGCTGGATGCGGTGATGGTCAAGTTCAAGTCGCCACAGATGGCGCTGATGGTGGTGAGCACCCTCAACTTCAAGACACCGGACCACCCCCTCATGCGGCGCCAGATGGAACGGGACCCGTTCTTTCCCTTCAAGGATGCCGTGATGGCGGTCATTCCGGCCCAACAGATCGCCAATCTGATGTCGATCGTAGGAAACGGGGAAAAAGCGTTGGTATGGATCGCCCGGTTGGTAGCCGTGGTGGCACTCATCGCCGTCTTTTTGGCCGTGTACACCACCATGGACGGTCGGCGGCGCGATCTGGCCGTATTCCGTGCCCTGGGCGTACGCCGCGGCACCCTGTTCGTGCTCATCCTGGGCGAATCGATGCTGGTGGTGCTGGCCGGCGTGGTGCTCGGATATCTGGGCGGGCATACGCTGTTGGCAGCGCTCGCTCCGTTCTTCCTGGAGACCGCCGGCCTGGTCATCCGTCCGTTCCACTCCTCCATCGACCTCGGCATCCAATACGGCATCCTGTTCGCCGGCGGACTGCTGGCCGGCGTGCTGCCCGCCTGGACCGCCTACCGAAGCGATGCCGCCCACGACCTGTACCGCATCTGATTCCATGAAATTCCTCGCATCCCTCCTGCTTCTGGCGGCCGTTTGCGTGCTGGCCACCCCGGCCGACACCGAAGCCCAACCCCGGCGCATCTACTACAAAGACCTGCGCAAATATCCCCTGAACGCCCGCACCGTGCCGGCCGAAGTACAGGCCCTGAACGGGCGTACCGTCTCCATCGTGGGGTTCATGGTACCGTTCGACAGCGTGGACAAAGTGGAGCGTTTCGTGCTCATCCAGGCGCCGCTGCTGGGTTGTTTCCACATACCGCCGCCCCAACCCAACGAAAGCATCGTGGTGAACAGTAGGAACATCGATACCAACCTGACCTACGAACCCGTGCTGATCACCGGCGTGCTCACCATTGAACCCACCTATGTGGATGGGTATCTGGTGGCCCTGTACAGCATCCGGGCCACCCGCGTGACCAAAGTGAGCCAGGACGACGCCGAACTGGAAGGCCTGCCCGCCAATTACCACATGTTCAGCGAGTTCTGAACGCGGCCTGCAGGCGGCGCATGGGTGCCGCCGAGCCCAGATACACCGGTACCCGTTCGTGCAGGGATGCGGGACGGATGTCCAGGATGGAATCGGGTCCGCTCAGGGCCAGTCCACCGGCCTGCTCGAGTATGAAACCCATGGGGTTGGCCTCATACATGAGCCGCAATTTCCCAAGCGGGTTCTTCCGGTCGGACGGATAGGCGAACACCCCACCTTCCACCAACGTGCGATGCACATCCGACACCATGGACCCGATGTATCGGGATGGGGATGGAGGATTCCGGAATGTAGCCGCGAACTCGCGGACCGGCTCGGGCCAGCCGGAAGCGTTGGCCTCGTTCGCGCTGAAGGTGCGTCCGTCGGGTGGCACACGGACTTCGGGATCGGACAGGAAGAACTCGCCCAGATGCGGATCCAACACGAACTGCGTGACTCCCATGCCCGTGGTGTACACCAGCACCGTGTTGGCCCCATACAGCATGTACCCGGCTGCCACCTGCAGCCGGCCGGGCTGCAGGCAATCGGCCATTTCGGGCTCGTCGGCCGGATGCGAAACCCGGCGGAACACGCTGAAAATGGTACCGATGGGGCTATTCACATCGATATTGGAGGAGCCGTCCAGGGGGTCGAAAAAGACCACGTATTTGGCGGATGAATGCGGGGTCCGCAGGAAGGAATCGTTCTCTTCGGATACCAGCAAGCAGGTATGTCCCGACTCGCCCAGGATGCGGACCAGGGTGTCGTCTGCGAACTGATCGAGGCGTTTCACCTCTTCGCCTTGCACATTCCGGTCACCGGTGTATCCGAGGATGTCCACGATGCCGGCGCGGCGCACTTCCTGGGAAATGATGCGGCCGGCCAGACCGATGTCCCGAAGCAATTGGGACAATTCGCCACGGGCGCCGGGAAAGCGGTTCTGGCCGCGGAGGATGAATTCGTCGAGGGTTACGAGACGGGTGGGGCGGTGCATGGGGGTAAGTTAGCGGGAAGCGGTCCACTCTTGGAAGCGCTTTTCCGCCTCGTTCCGCAGCGCATCGAGCGAACCGGAGTTGGGAACCACCAGATCGGCGGCGGCCCGATAGCGGGCCTCGTCCCATTGGCGGGCCATACGTTGGCGCACCGCCCCCTCCCCGACCGTGTCGCGCGCGGAAACGCGCGCCACGCGGTCGGCTTCGGGCGCCACCACCAGCACCACCGCGTCGAAGCCGTCCGGCTTGGCGCCCGACGGCAGCAGCGCCGCCTCGTACACGAAAAGCGGCGCGCCGGAGGCCGCCGCTTCGTGCGCGAGGCGGCGCATGGCCCGGCCCACGGCCGGGTGCACCAACGCGTTGAGCTCCTCCACCCGGCCCTTGCCGAAGGCTTCGGCAGCCAGATGGGCCCGGTCCAGGCTGCCGTCGGGTCGGTAGGCCGCCGGCCCGAAGGCGGCCACGATGGCCTCCTTCAATCCGGCATCCTCCGTCATCAATGACTTTGCGAGATCATCCGCATGAACCACATGGGCTCCAAGCGCTTCCAACTTCCGACAAAACTCCGTTTTGCCCGAGCCGATGCCCCCGGTGACCCAGATGCGTTTCATATCACGCTGTCCCGCTTTTCCCGTTCGTCGGGCTGCGGGTAGTCGGTGGTGTAGTGCAACCCCCTGCTCTCTTTGCGACCCATGGCCGACCGGATCACCAGGTATGCGATGGTGATGAGGTTGCGCAGTTGGCACAACGGCACGCTCACCCGGGTGCGTTGGTAGAAGTTCTCGGTTTCCTCATACAGGAGCCGGGTGCGGCGGAACGCCCGCTCCAGTCGCAGGTCGGACCGCACGATGCCCACGTAGTTCCACATGAGCTGCTGCAGTTCCCGCTTGTTGTGCGATATGAGCACCCACTCTTCGGTATTGATGGTGCCCGAATAGTCCCATTCGGGTACGTGCTCGTGCCAGTGGGCCCGGCTGGCGTATGCGATGGCTTTGGCCGCCGCCCGCTTGGCGAACACGAGCGCTTCGAGCAGGGAGTTCGAGGCCAGCCGGTTGGCGCCGTGCACCCCGGTGCAGGCCACTTCGCCGGCGGCGAATAGGCCGTGTATGGAGGTGCGACCGTCCAGATCGGTAACCACGCCCCCACAGATGTAATGTGCGGCCGGCACCACGGGTATGCGCTCGGTGGTGATATCCACCCCGTACTCGGCGCATTGGGCGGCGATGTTGGGAAAATGGGCGCGTACATCGGCCGGATCCAGGTGGGTCAGGTCCAGATAGACGCACTCTTCACCGCGTTTCTTGAGCTGGTCGTCTATGGCACGGGCCACGATGTCCCTGGGGGCCAATTCCTTGCGGGTATCGTACTGTTCCATGAACGCCACCCCGTCCGCATTGCGGAGGATGGCGCCATGCCCGCGCACGGCTTCGGAGATGAGGAATCCGTCGGCGCCCGGGTGGTAGAGGCTGGTGGGATGGAATTGGATGAACTCCATGTTCGCCACCCGGGCCTTGGCACGGAAGGCCATGGCGATGCCGTCGCCGGTGGCGATTTCCGGATTGGTGGTGTGCGCGTACACGCGGCCGGCTCCGCCCGTGGCCAACAAGGTGGTTTTGGCCAGTATGCGTTCCACCCGGTTGCTGATGGTGTTGAGCACATAGGCCCCGAAACAGTGGGTATCGTCGTCGTAGCGGGTGACATGTTTGCCCAGATGATGCTCGGTGATGAGCTCCATGGCGAACACATGTTCCAACACGGTGATGTTCGGGTGCGAACCCACACGGCTGAGCAAGGCGCGCTCGATTTCGCGCCCGGTCATGTCGGCGGCATGCACGATGCGGTTGTGCGAATGCCCCCCCTCGCGCCCCAGGTCCAGTCGGCCGGCGTGGGCGGTGAAGGCGGCGCCCATGTCCATGAGCTCCCGCACCACGGTGGGCCCTTCCGTTACGATGAGCTCCACGGCTTCGCGTTTGCACAGGCCGGCTCCCGCCACCAGGGTATCCTCGATGTGCTTCTCGTAGGAATCGGCGGCGTCCATCACGCTGGCTATGCCGCCCTGGGCATAGTTCGTGTTCGATTCGGCCCGGTCTTTCTTGGTGATGATGCCCACGGTGCCATGGTCGGCCACCTGGAGGGCGAAATTGAGGCCGGCCGAGCCGGACCCGATCACCAGGAAATCGAAGCGCCGGCTCACGGCAACATCAGATAGGCTTTGATGAACTCGTCCAGGTCGCCGTCCATCACGCCGTCCACATCAGAGGTTTCGTGGTTGGTGCGGTGGTCTTTCACGCGGCGGTCGTCGAAGACGTAGCTGCGGATCTGGGAACCCCACTCATTTTTCAGCTTGGTGCCTTCCAATTTGGCTTTGGCCGCTTCGCGCAGGTCTTTCTCGAGCTGATAGATGCGTGACTGCAGCAGAACCATGGCTTTCTCGCGGTTCTGCAATTGGGAACGTTCCTGCTGGCATTCGGCCACCACGCGGCCGCCCGGTGGCGGTTCGCCGTTGGAGAGTTTGCCGGTCCAGATCAGGCGTACCCCGGTTTCCACCTTGTTCACGTTCTGCCCGCCTTTGCCGCCGGCATGGAAGCGTTGCAGCTCCACGTCGTCGGGCGAGATGGTCACGTCGATGCTGTCGTCGATTACGGGCACCACGAAGATGGAGCAGAAGGAGGTGTGGCGGCGGGCGTTGGAATCGAACGGCGAGATGCGCACCAGGCGATGCACGCCGTTTTCGGCTTTGAGGAACCCGTACGCGAAGGGACCCTTGATTTCGAGCGCGGCACCTTTGATGCCGGCCACCTCCCCATCCTGGTATTCGACGGTTGACACCTCGAACCCTTTGCGTTCGGCCCACCGCAGGTACATGCGGTAGAGCATCTGGGCCCAATCCTGGCTTTCGGTGCCACCGGCTCCGGCATTCAGGGTGATGAGGGCGTCGCGTTTGTCGTCGGGTTCGTCCAGCATGTTCCGCAGCTCGAGATCCTCGATGCCGTGGATCAGCCGGGCGGTCTCTTCGGTGATCTCGTTGGAGGCGTCTTCCCCCAGCTCGATCATTTCCCGATACAACAGGATGTTGGAACGCATTTCGTCGAGTTGGTCCCAGGATTGCACCCAGTCCTTCTCGCCGTTGAGTTCCTTCATGAGTTTCTGGGCCTGCTCGGGGCGGTCCCACAAGGTGGGGTCGGCGGCTTGGAGCTCGAGCTCCGCGATCCTCAGTTTCTTGTGGTCGTAGTCAAAGATACCTCCTCAACGCATCGAGGCGCTGAAAGAGCTCTTGGGTGAAATCGGTGGTATAGGTAAGCATAGGGTCAGGAATATACGGAGGCCTGGTCGCGGTACTGGAGTTCGTAGAGGCGGCGGTAGATGCCGTCTTGCACGGCGAGCAGTTCGGTATGGGTGCCCTGCTCACGCACTTCCCCCTTGTGCATGACCAGGATCCGGTCGGCGTGCTGGATGGTGCTCAGGCGGTGGGCGATCACCAGGGAGGTGCGTCCTTTCATCATGTTGTCGAAGGCTTTCACGACCAGATGTTCGGTCTCGGTGTCCACGCTGGAGGTGGCTTCGTCCAGGATGAGGATGGGCGGGTCGTACACCATGGCCCGGATGAAACAGATGAGTTGTTTCTGGCCGGTAGACAAGCTTCCGCCCCGTTCCTTGAGTTGGAAATCGTACCCGCCGGGCAGGCGCTCGATGAACCGGTCGGCTTCGATGAGACGCGCGGTGCGGACCACCGTGTCGCGGTCGATGGCCGGGTCGCCCAGGGTGATGTTGTCCAGGATGCTGCCGCTGAACAGGGCGTTGTCTTGCAGCACGAGGCCGAACCGGGAACGGAGGTCGTGCAGGCGGTAGCGGCGGATGTCGTGCCCGTCGAGCAGGATGCTCCCCTCGTTCACGTCGTAGAACCGCAGCAGGAGGTTGATGAGGGTGGTTTTGCCGGCACCGGTGGCCCCCACCACCGCCACCATGCGGCCGGGCTCCAGGTCGAAGCTGATCTCGCGGAGCACGGGCTCCTGCTCGGTGTAGCGGAACGATACCTGCCGGAATTCGATGCGGCCCGATCCCGTAGGTGCCGGCAAAGGGTCGGGGTCTTCCTTCACCACCGATTCCACGTCCAGTACGGCGAAGATGCGCTCGCTGGAGGCCAGGGCGCTCTGCAGGGTGTTGAACTGGTCCGACAGGTCGCGGATGGGTTGGAAGAATTGGCGCACGTACTGGATGAACGCCAGCAGTACGCCGAAGGAAACCCCGCTTTCCAGGGAATTGGCACCCCCATACCAGATCACCAGGGTCATGGCGATGCTGGACAACACCTCCACTACCGGCCAGAACACCGCGAAGATGAAGACGGTTCGGATATGGGCGGCGGTATGGTCTGTGTTGATGGTGTCGAACCGTTCGGCCTCGCGGCGCTCCCGCCCGAACAGCTGCACCACGGACATGCCGTTGATGTGCTCCTGCATGAAGGAGTTGAGCCGGGCCACCTGGTCGCGCACGTTGAGGAATGCGACCCTGACCAGCCGTTTGAAGACCAGGGTGGACCAGATGAGCAAGGGCAAGGTGGCCAGCGCCACCAAGGTGAGTTCCCAATCGAGCAGGAACATGAACCCGACGATGAACAGGATGCGCAACGAATCGCCGATGATGTTCACCACGCCATTGGAGAGCAGGTCGCTGAGCGCTTCGATGTCGCTGGTGGTGCGGGTGATGAGCCGGCCTATGGGGTTCCGGTCGAAATACTGCACATGCAGGGACTGGATGTGCGCGAACACCGCCGTCCGCATGCGCAACAGGGCACCCTGCCCGATCCAGCGGGTGAGATAGGTGGTGACGGCCAGCAACAGGAATTCGCCGAACAGCACCAGGGCGAACAGCCCGATGATGCGGGCCAGACCCGGCACGTCGCCCTTGGCGATGTGATCGTCCACCGCGATCTGGGTCAGGTACGGCCGCAACGGTCCCAGCCATGCCACCACCACGGTGAGCAGCAGGGCGATGACGATCCAGCCGAAATACGGACGGAGAAAAACCGAAAGGCGTCGGATCAGGGTGCGATCGACGCCTTTCTTCGGTTTCCGCTCCTCCGGTTTAGAACCGGTCGAACTCATCGAACGGGTTGCGCGGTGTTATGGGTCGGTTGTCTTCCACCTGGCGGGGAGGCCGGCTATCCGGAAACTCGCGGCGGGGCGGACGGGTGTCGGGGAATTCGCGGCGGGGCGGGCGCTCGGTACGGTCGAACTGCCGGGGACCGCGGTTGTAATCCGGATTGAAGGGCCGTGCCGGACGGTCCTGCCGGTCGAAATCGGGGTTGAAGGTCCGTGCAGGCCGGTCCCGGTTGTAATCCGGATTGAAGGGCCGTGCCGGTCGATCCTGCCGGTCGAATTGGCGAGGGCCACGGTCGTACCCGCGGTCCCGGTTGTAATCGGGGTTGTAAGGCCGTTGCGGGCGGTCGCCACGGTCGTTGTACCGGGGGCCTTCGCTGTTGTAGGGTCGGTTGCCCTGGGGGCGGTATCCGCCGCCGCCACCGCCTTGCGGGCGATACCCGCCCGGACGCTGGCCCCCACGTTGGGGCGGGCGGTTGCCGAACCCGCGCTTGCCCTGGTCGGGTTGGTAGGGCTTGAAGATGTCGTGCTCCTGGGCCGGGTCGGTCATGATGGGCCGCAATTCGGTAGCCACCCAGGTATTGTCGAACACCGATTTGGCCTCCTTCAACAACACGAAGGCGTTGGTGTAACGGGCCGAGAAGTGACCGATGACCAGCCGCTCCACGCCGGCGGTCTTGGCCACGATGCCCGCCTCCTGGGCGGTCGAATGGCCCGTATCCACGGCCTTGTCTTTCAGATTCTGCCCGAATGTGGCCTCATGGTACAGAATGGTGGCGTTTTCGGCCAACCGGACCGCATTCTCGCAGAAGCGGGTGTCGGTCACATAGGCGAACACATGGCCGCGCACGGGTTGCCCCACGATCTCGTCGGGATGCACCGTGGTGCCATCGGCCAAGGTGACGGATTGGCCGGCCTTCAGGTCCTTGAACTGCTGGTCTTCGGTGATGCCCAATTCGGCGGCGCGGTCGGCATTCACCTTTCCGGGTTTGCCCCGCTCCTCGAACCGGTAGCCCACGCAGTAGGTGGGATGTTCCAGCTTGCGGACCTCGACCGTGAAATCCTCTTCTTCGACCACCACCATGTGGTCGGTGCCTACCGGTATTTCATGGAAGATGAGGTCGAACCCGAGTTCCAGTTTCACCGCGTCGATGGCGGCTTCCACGAACGCCTGCAGCCCCTCGGGCGACACGATGTGCAGGGGTTTCTCACGCCGCTGCAACTGCATGGTGGTGATCAGGCCGGGCAGCCCGAAGAAATGGTCCCCATCCAGATGGGTGATGAAGATGTAATCGATTTTGGAGCGTTTCATGCCGGCTTGCAGCATGCGCATCTGTGCGTTCTCGCCGCAGTCGAATAAGAAGACGCGGCCTTCGCGCCATAAGGCGACGGAAGCAAGGTGGCGGTCGGCGGTCGGGGTTGCAGACCCCGTACCCAAGGGCATCACGATCATGTGTGTTCCTGTAGATTGATGTATGTAAGGATTTGTAGGGTATGCGCCGCGGTCAGACGGCGGTAAGGCAGGCCGGTCAAAGCACGGCCAGTTCGTCTTCGAGAAGCTGTTTCCGGTAGATTGTGGCGTAGGCTCCGTTGGTTCGGATCAATTCGTCGTGCGACCCTTCTTCGATGAGGCGGCCGTCCTGGAGGACAAGTATGCGGTCCGCTTTTTTGATGCTGGAGATGCGATGGCTGATGGTGATGATGCTACGGGGTTGCTCGGCCCGCAAGAGTTGTCGGACTATGGCGTCTTCGGTTTTGGTGTCAACCGCGCTGAGAGAATCGTCAAGGATGAGAATGGCGGGGTCCCGGATGATGGCCCGGGCGATGGCGGTTCGCTGTTTCTGCCCTCCCGACAACGTGATGCCCCTTTCTCCGAGTATGGTCTCGAATTTTTTCTCAAAATCCAAGATGTTTTCCTTGATTTGGGCGTGTTCGGCGGCGGCTTCGATGGCGGCTTGGTCGGCATCGCTCCGGCCGAAGGCGATGTTCTCGCCGATGCTGTCGCTGAACAGGAAGGTTTCCTGGGGTACGAATCCGATCCGGGCGCGCAGTTCGGCGATCGGTATGGTGCGGATGTCGCGCCCATCCAGCAGGATCTCTCCTTCCGTGGGGTCGAACAACCGGGGTATGAGCTGCACCAGGGTGGTTTTCCCGCTGCCGGTCCGCCCGATGAGAGCCACTTGTTCCCCCGGATGGATGACCAGGTGGATGTGGCGGATGGCCCAGGCATCGCTACCCGGATACCGGAACCCCACGTTGCGGAATTCGAGGATTCCGGGCCCTGCGGGCATGCGCGCATCGGGTGGGTCCTGGTGGGCCGGGGCTTCCATCACCTCGCGGATGCGGTCGTTGGAGGCGGCCGCCCGTTGCAGCAGGTTCAAGGTGTACCCGAGAGCGGCCACAGGCCAGGTCAGGTAGGTCACGTAGATGATGAATTCGGCGATGTTGCCCACGGTGAGCACGCCCCGCATGACCAACTCCCCTCCTTGCCAGACCACCAGAACAATGGACGATCCGATCAGCAGGTTGAGGGTCGGATGGAAGAGCGATTCCACGAAATCCAACCGGAGCTTGCGTTTCCGATAGTTTTCCCCATCGGCCTGGAATCGGGCGGTTTCATAAGCTTCACGGACATAGGCCTTGATCAGGCGGATACCCGAGAACGTCTCTTGAGCCCGACCGGCCAACACGGCATACTGTTCCTGGATCTCGGTGGACCGTTCGTGCACGTACCGGCTCATCCAATAGGCCAGCACCGAGAGGATGGGCAAGGGAGCCAGGGCCCACCAGGTCAGTTCGGCGTTCACCACGAACATCATGGTGATCACAATGCCCGACCGGGTCACTGTGTTTAGCGCGTACATGAAGGCCGGTCCGAAATAATCGCGCACCCGGTTCACATCTTCGGTGAGGCGCACATAGACGTCGCCGCTCTTCCGTTGGGCGAACCAGGACATGGGCAGGCGTTGCAGATGCCGGTAGAGCTCGTCGCGCAGGTCGTATTCGATGCGCCGCGAGGTCACGATCAGGGTCTGGCGTGTGAGGAACAGCAACACACCGTACGCCAATGCGGCCAGCGTGAGCCACAACGAATACCAAGCCAGCTCGGCATCGGCCCCTTTGATCTGGAGTTCGTCCAGGGTCTGGCGGATGAGGATGGGAATCCAGACCAGGAAGCCGTTGGAAGCGGTGAGGTACACCACGCCCAAGGCTACCGTGCCTTTGTATTTGCGGAAGAACCGGTTGAGCCGGAGCAGGCCGCGCACGAGGCTTACTTGGTGAAACGGGCCAACCAGGCGGTTGCCAATTCCCAACCCGACCGGTACGCCGATTCCAGCGTTCCCTCACCGAAATAATCGCCCACCAAGGCCAGGGGTGCGTTCGGGTTGTCGAATTCCAGGTAATCGACTCCTTGCAAGGGCGTTTCGGGTGTGCGGTACCGCCACAGATGGAGTTCGGTCCATTCGGGAAGCGAGGCCCAGGGACCAACCACGGCGGGCAGGGCCTCGAGCATGCGCAGACGCACCTCTTCCCGGTCGGCATCCAGGTTCGCACGGGTGAATTCGGTAGAGGCGTGTACCACCAGGCAGGTTTCGGTGAGCGAATCCCGTTTGTCCGATTCGTTGCAGATCCATTCCAGGATCTGGTTCTGACAATGGATGCCTTGCCATTCGGGTTTCTGGCGACCACCGTAGCCAGCCATCAGGGCGAAGGCGGGCGCGTAGGTCACCTTTTTGAGCTGCGCGATCAGGGAACGGACCCCGACCTCATCGAGGGCGGTACCTATCACACCTTGCGCCTGAGGCGCGGGAGCGGCTACCACGACGGCATCGGCCTCGAACACGCTGCCACTCACCAGATTGACGACCCAAGGCCGTTTGCGGGTGGATTTGGGCGCCACCAGGGTGATCCCGGCCACCCGTTCGTTCATGCGCACATCCACCCAGCGGCTGAGCGCTTTGCCCAGGCTGTTCATGCCTTCGACCGCCACAAAGCGGGTGCGGCGCTCCTGGGTGCCGTGCTCCCGGTAGAATTGGGTGCCGTCGTGCAGCGAGAACCGGTCGGTCCAGGGACGGATGGCGCCGGCGGCCGACAACCCATCCAGCCATTCCTGGTAGGCTCCGCTGCCCGAATCGAGGAAGGAACTACCATGGTCCAGATGCTGGAGCAGGTTCTCTCCGGCATACCGGGTGGCGAGGCGCCCGCCGAACCCGCGGCTTTTCTCAAAGATGGTGACCTGGTGGCCAGCTTGGGCCAAGCGGCTTCCGGCTACCAGACCGGAGATGCCCGCACCGATGACGGCGATGATCATAGAGGAGTAGAAGTCGTGAATACCGACACTTTGGGGTGAACGGCGCGTTTGTCCAACAAGGCGGGCCAGTATGCCACGATGTCGCTGGCTTTGGGCCGCCCACCTGCGAAACCGGTGACCGAGCCCGGCCCGGTCAGAATCAGTGGTGCGATCTCCATCCCCAGCCGGTCCAAGGCGGCGCGGTCCGTACCCGAAGCGTTGAATCGCAATTGCACCTCTTCGGGGTCGTACGCGGCGTCTTGCCCGGTACCTTCGTGGCACGCCTGGTGCCCGATGAAATCCGAATGGAAGGTAGGGATTTTCAGGCCCAAATCCCGCGCCCGTTCCTCCAGGATGGCCGCGCCCAAGCGGGCTTTTCGGGCCGCCAAAGGCCACGCATAGGTCAATGTGGCCGACAACTTGTAGCCGTCGGCATAGCTGGCCGATACCTTGTAGAACGGGGTGGCGGGCAGGCCCCGCACGCCTTCCACACGCACCCGTTGGTCGGCCGGGTCGGATACCCGGATGCTGGTGAAATCGGCCACCACGTCGGGTGTGATGTAGGAAGCCGGGTCTCCTATTTCGTACAGGAGCTGCTCCTTGACCGACATGGAGTGCACCCAGCCGTCCAGATCCGGATGTTTGACGATGTCGAAACCGCCATCGGCACGTACTTCGGCTATGGGAAAGCCGATACGCCCGAACGCGGGCACCCGCCACCAATCGGTGAGGTTGCCACCGGAGCTCTGCGCACCGCATTCCAGGATATGGCCGGCCACGGTACCCGCGGCCAGTTTGTCCCAATCATCGAATTTCCATCCGAAACGGTGGATGAGCGGCGCCAATGCCAGGCCGGTGTCGGTCACGCGGCCCGTGATCACCACCTGCGCGTCCTGTTCCAGGGCCTCCACCATGGGGCGGGCGCCGAAATACACATTGGCCGACAGGAGCCGGTCGCGCACGGTAGCCACCTCGGCACCGGTTTCCATATGCTTGAGCAGGTGCCCCTGCGCCACCAGATCCGGTATGCGGGCGAGGATGTCGTCGCCCTCCACCACCGCAATGCGCAGGTCGTGGTGGCCGCGCGCCCGGGCTGCGGCGGCGATGGCTTTGGCGCAACCCCAGGGGTTCACCCCTCCGGCATTGGACAGGATGCGCACCTTGCCGGCCGCCAGCTCGGGCAACAACTCGGTGACCACCCCTACGAAATCCTTCGCATAGCCGGCTTCGGGGTCGCGCAATTGCTGTTTGCGCAGGATGGACATGGTCACTTCGGCCAGGTAATCCATCATCAGATAATCGATGGGGCCGTTGCGGACTTGCCGGATCGGGGCGATGGGTAGGTCGCCCCAGAAACCTTGGCCGGAAGCGATGCGGAGGGTGTCGGTTGCCATGGCGGAATATCGGGAAATGGCCATGCAACTGAGTTGCATCAATAGACGGAGGGGCCGTACCTTGCGGGCATGGAAGCCCGACTTCGCGACATCCTCAAAGAACACGACCTGAAAGTGACTCCGGTGCGCCTGCAGGTCTTGGAAGTGTTGGCCACCAGCGAGGTCGCCCTGTCGCATCACGACATCTCCAACCGTCTTTCCGACGATTCGGTGGACAAAGTGACCCTCTACCGCACCTTGCACGCCTTCGCCGAGCGCCAGCTGATCCATAAGGTTCCCAGTGACGGGCCCAACGGATTGTATGCCTTCCGGCTCTCGCACGACGCCCACGCGCATTTCATCTGCGACGGGTGCGAACGGGTGTATTGCACGCCGCTGCCGGAAGCGGCCCGACCGGTGGCCCCCACCTTGACGGCCGGTTTCCAGGTAACCACCCAGGACGTGCGCCTGCACGGCTATTGCCCCGATTGCCACGCATGAACGCCCCTACCCTGTTGAGCCGGTCGAGCTGGTTCTTCTCCACGCTGTGCATCGTGCATTGCCTGGCCACGCCGTTCCTGGTATTGGCCCTGCCCTCCCTGGCCGGATTCTTCTCTGAAACCGTGGAGTGGTTGCTGGTCTTGCTGGTGGTTCCGGTCAGTGCCGCGGCATTTGTCCCCACCTGGCTCAAACACAGGAACGGCCGGTTGTTGGCTTCGTTCCTGGTCGGTCTGGCGCTCATTCTTACGTCACAGACCCTTTTCCATGCGGGACACGGGTTCTGGCGGTATGCGGTGATGGTCACGGGCACCTTGGTGGTAGCCGTGACCATATACCGAAACAACCGCCATACCCACGTTTGTGCGGTGCCGGAGCACCACCACCATTAATTGGTGGTGGCGTCGCGGTCGCGGTATTCGCGCCAGAGTTCCTCGTGGCGGGAAACCAGCGGGATCTTCCGCCCGCGGATGAACACATGTTCCACTTGGGTCATGGTTTCGAACAGGTCGCCGTTGGTAACCACCAGGTTGGCCTGCTTGCCCACCGAAACGGAGCCCAAGCGGTCGGCAGCGCCGAACATCGTAGCCGGATTGATGGTCACGGCTTTGAGCGCATCGGCATGGGTCATGCCGTTGGCCACCGCCATACCCGCATTGAACGGCAGATTGCGCACATTCTCGGAATCGTCGGTACGCAAGGCCACCATAACGCCCGCTTTGGCCATTAGGCCGGCGTTCTCATAAGGGCGGCTGTACACGTCGTAGTCGCGGGTGGGCATGCCGATCACGGGACCCGTGACCACCGGCACACCGGCCGCAGCGATGCGGTCGGCCACGCGCCATCCTTCCGAAACCCCCGACAGGATGAACCGCAGGCCTTCCTGGGTCTTGATCCAATCCAATGCGGCGATGATGTCGGGTTCGCGATCCACCTGGATCATCACGGGTATGGTGCCATCCACAACGGGTCGCATGGCTTCCATGGCGGGGTCGCGGTCGGGGCGCCGCTTGCCAGCCGGAGCGGCCTCGTAGGCATCCATCATCCCATCATAGAAGCGGGCTTTGGCGATGTACTCGTTGAGCGATTTGATCCGGTTCCGATAGGCTTCCTCGATCTGCTCCTCGGTCTGTGGGGGTCCGAAGAAGAAGAAACCACCGAACCGGCGGCCTTTGGTGGGGAACTGCAGCACCAGGGCCGCGTCGGCCACCACGGCCATGGAATCGGGCGAGTAACCGAACAGGTCGATGAGGGTGGCCATGCCGGAGATGATGCCTGACCCCGGTTGGGAGATCACCGTGGTGACGCCCTCCACGCGGTTCACCGGAATGGCGACCGCAGCGGGGTTGATGGCCGTGAACGCCCGCATGTGCGGGTTGAAATCGCCCAGTTCGTCGGAATCGACGGTTACGGGCACGGCATCCACTTCCATCAAGCCAAGCACCGTGCCGGCATCGATCATGCCAGGCCAGATGTGCTTGCCGGTCAGGTCGAGCCGTTGGTAGCCGGCCGGCACTTGGCCATTGGCTCCCACGAACTCGATGGTTTCGCCGTTCACAAGTACCGTACCATTTTCGATGGTTCCGTCGGTAACGGTATGGATGGTGGCGCCGACAAGGGCATATTTCCCGAAACCGGGTTTTTCGGTCACCTGAGCGGAAAGCCCGGTGCCCATGGCCAGCAACAGGGCCAATGCGAGAATGCGTTTATTCATGGGAATGGGTCTCCGTGGCGAAGAGTTCGAAGACGCCCTCCATGCAGGCGTCTTCATGACGGCCGTGCTCGGTGGCGAAGGTTCCGGGAGTGAACGAGTCGGTCGGGTTCACACGCAGGCGTTGGTCGGCCCGGTCGGCGGCGCGGTCGAACCGTTTCACGCCATCCACGAAGGTCATTTCGGCCATGGCGTAGATGCTGAGCGGATGGGCGTTCCAGATGGCGAAATCGGCATCTTTGCCCACCGTGATGGATCCGGTGCGGTCGCCGATACCCAGTTGGATGGCCGGGTTGATGGTGATCATGCGCAGGGCGTCCTCCTGGCTGGCCCCGCCATAGCGCACCACTTTGGCGGCCTGGTGGTTCAGGTGGCGGATATAGTCCTCGCTGTCGGAATTGATGGAGGTGTTCACCCCGTATCGGTTCAGGATGGCCGCATTGTAGGAGGTGCTGTAGTACACTTCGAACTTGTAGGCCCACCAGTCGGCGAATACCGAGGCATTCGCGCCGTTTCGTGCCAGTTCGGGAGCCACTTTGAAGGCTTCGTTGGCATGCTGGAAGGTGTAGTTCTTCACCCCATACTCATTGAATACCCGCATGAGCATGAGGATCTCATCGGCGCGGTAGCTGTGGCAATGCACCAGGATCTTGCCCTCGAGGATGTCGGCCATCACTTCCTTGCGGCCGTCGATGGCCACAGGTTCGGGAGCCGGACCCCGGCGGCGGTTGCGTTCCCAGGCGCGTTGCGCCTCCAGATAGGCCGTGCGGGCGCGGCGGTAATCGCGTGCGCCGTCGAATTCGGCCCGGATCACCTGTTCCACACCCATGCGGGTGCGGGGTTGCACGCCCGAACCCTGGCCATGCACCCGGGTGGGGTTCTCGCCGAGTGCGAATTTGATGGTGCGGGGCGCGTTCGGCATGAGCAGCACTTCGGCCGGTTGGCCATAGTGCAGTTTCAAGGTGGCACCACGGGCGCCGATCACGTTGGCCGAGCCGTGCATGGAATGGATGGCGGTAACGCCACCTGCCAACGCCCGGTACATGCCGATGTCTTCGGCATCGACCACGTCGCGCATGTCCATCTCGCCGGTAACCGGGCTGGATGCGTCGTTCACGCTGGCCAAGGCCAGGTGCGAATGCGCGTCGATGATGCCCGGAAGCACGAATTTGCCGGTGGCGTCGATCTCCTGCACACCGGCTCGGGCCGGCAGGTCGCGGCCGATGCCGGCGATCTTGCCGTTCACTACCAGGATGTCGGTGTCTTCGAGGGTGCCGTCCGTTACGGTAATCACGGTGGCGTTGCGCACCAGTACGGAACCGGTGGGTTGTGCGGCCACCGATCCGGCGGCCAATGCGAAGGTCAGAAGCAGGTATTTGTTCATCGGTTCATCCTCCGGCGGTTGGCGCCTCCGGTGGCGGCGTGTTCGGTGGTTTCGCCCGCGGTTACCGTGTAGGCCACCCGGGTGTCGGTTCCGGCGAAGGTGCCGGTGGTCACCATCAGGTCGGCCAACCGGCCCACCCGCAGGTCGCCGGCGTGCGAGCCGATACCCAGGATGCCGGCCGTGTTGGCCGTCATCACACGGACGAGGTCGTCCGCGGTAAGCCCACCTTCAGCCGTCAACAAGGTGTATTTTTTCCCGAAATCGGCCGGTTTGAGGCCGTTGGATGCGAATCCTACGGTTACGCCCGCATCGATCAGGGTCCGCACGTTGCGCACCGAAGCGGTCCAGGCCTCCTGTTGGCGCTCACGCCAGGCCGTCTCCTCTTCGGTAAGGGTCTTGGTGCTGTCTGCCGGTTGGGTCATCCATTTCGGCTTGTCGGGCACATCGAAACTGGCCAATACCGGTATGTTGCGGCGCTTGAGCTCGTCGGCCACGGTATGGGCTTCTTTGCCGGATACGATGACGAAACGGAAGCCGAGTTCGTCGCTCAGGCGGATGGCCCGCATGATTTCGGCGCGGGTGTCCAGCACGAAATGGAACGGCATGGATTTGTCGCGAACGGCGAAGAGGGACTCGAGCACCGGGTCGCGGCCGGGCAGGCTGTACCCACCGGGATTGGCCGCATAACCGGCCTGGTGGGTCTGCAAGGCTTCGGAATCCCAGAACAACTGGCGGTAACGCGCCAAAACGCCCATGGGAGTGCTCGGGTAGGCCCCACGGGCCCCCGTCATGCTGGCCTTCACTCCTACTCCGGTCCGGTATTCGGATTGGGCGGTCTGGTTGCCCTTCACATGGAATACGGAAGCCCGGCCGGGCAGCATGAACCCTTTGGGTGCGATGGAAGCCAGGGTGAACCCGTTGGCTCGCAAGGCGGTGAACTCGGGCGCATCGGCTTTCAGGAGCGGCCGCACATCGCGCTCGGGTTGGATGCCTGCCCGTTCGTAGGTGGGATTTCCGGGGTCGGGCGCCCGTTCGAAGGTGCGGGGCAGATCGGGGGTACCCCAGTCGCCCAAACCGTCGATGAGGCCGGGATAGACATGCAGGGAATCGCCGCCGTCGGTCACCCGGGCGTCGAAGGGAATGGTGATGCCCCGACCGACGGCTTCGATGATGCCGTTGCGCCACACGATGGACGCATTGGTGATCACGGTGCCGTCCGCCTGATGCACCGTCACGTTTCGGAAGGCGTGCGCGGGCGGGGTTTGTGCCTGTACCGTGAGGACGGAACCGGCCAGCACCGCAGCCGCGAGGCCGTTTCGGAGGTGGGTCATAGGTGGTTGACTTGGAGTGGTATCGGAAAGCTCGGAAGTAACCGATTCCGCGCGCCACCTACCCACCTCTGACCGATAAAAAGATGTTAATCTTCAGACCTGTATGACCCCGGTGCGGAAGACGGGCCGCTCCGGGTTGTGGTCGGCGGCGTCGATGGCGGCCGATACCCGGGCCCGGGTTTCGGCCGGATCTATGATCTCGTCCACCCACAGGCGGCTGGCCGCATAGCGGATGTCGGTAGTGGCCTCGTACCGCTCGGTGATCTCCTTGAGCAGGGCGGCACGGCCGGCTTCGTCCAGGGGTCCGCCCTTCTTTTCCCGGGCGGCCGCTTCGATCTGGAGCAAGGTCTGGGCGGCCTGCGCCCCCCCCATGACGGCGATGCGCGCCGACGGCCAGGCATAGATGAACCGCGGGTCGTACGCCTTGCCGCACATGGCGTAATTGCCCGCGCCATACGAATTGCCGACAATGACGGTGATCTTGGGCACCACGGAATTGGCTACCGCATTCACCATCTTGGCTCCGTCCTTGATGATGCCGCCGTGCTCGCTTCGGGTGCCTACCATGAATCCGGTCACATCCTGCAGGAAGAGCAGGGGCACGTTCTTCTGGTTGCAATTCAGGATGAAGCGCGTGGCTTTGTCGGCGCTGTCGCTGTAGATCACTCCACCGATGCGCATTTCGCCGTTCTTGGCCTTCACGATGGCCCGTTGATTGGCCACGATACCCACATTCCACCCATCGATGCGGGCATACCCGGTGATGATGGTCTGGCCGTAACCCTTCTTGTATTCGATGAAACTGCCGGCATCCACCAGGGTTTCGAGCAAGGCATAGGTGTCGTAGGGCTTGGTCCGGTCTTGGGGCAGGATCTGTGCGATCTCTTCGGGATTTCGCAGCGGTGCTATGGCCTCTTCCCGCCCGAAGCCGTGCCGGGGCGCGGGGGCTATGCGGCCCACCAGGTCGCGCAGGGTGGCCAGGCAGGTGTCCTCGTCGGGCATCTTGTAATCGGTGACCCCCGAAATTTCCGTGTGGGTGGTGGCTCCGCCCAGGGTTTCGTTGTCTACCTGCTCACCTATGGCGGCCCGTACCAGGAAACTGCCGGCCAGGAACACGCTTCCCGTACCGTCCACGATCAAGGCTTCGTCGCTCATGATGGGCAGATAGGCACCGCCGGCCACACAACTTCCCATGATGGCCGCCAATTGCGGAATACCCTGGGCCGACATGATGGCGTTGTTCCTGAATATGCGTCCGAAATGCTCCTTATCCGGAAAGATCTCGTCCTGCATGGGCAGGTACACCCCGGCCGAATCCACCAGATACAGGATGGGCAGTCGGTTCTCCAGGGCGATTTCCTGGGCACGCAGGTTCTTTTTGGCGGTGATGGGAAACCAGGCACCCGCTTTCACGGTGGCGTCGTTGGCCACGATCACGCAGCGGCGGCCCGATACCGAACCCATGCCGGTGACCACCCCTCCCGCCGGGCACCCTCCCGCTTCGGCATATTGCCCGAAACCGGCCCAGATACCGAATTCCTCGAACGATGTACCGGGGTCGATGAGTTGGGCGATGCGTTCGCGGGCGGTTTTCTTGCCTTTGGCATGTTCCGCTTTGATACGTGCAGGGCCGCCGCCCAGTCTGATCGCATCCAGCGTGTCGTTCCATGGATTCATACCCTGAAAATATGCCTATCATCCATCCCATGCGTGCATTGCTCCTGTTGGTTGCGGTTGGCTGCCTGGCAGCTACCGCCGAGGCCCAAACCGTCCCCGACCGCTACGAATTGCTGCGTCGGTTCAACCCAGAACCGGCCTGGTATCTGGACCACACCGATGGGCAGGTGCATTTCCGACTGCCGTACGCTTCCCTGGTGTTCCAGAAGGAATCGGATTCGGTCTGGAAAGTGGATGTGGAGATCACCTTGGATTATTTCCCCGACCAGGTGCGGGGTGGGCGGCGCGACGAGCCCCCGGCCGCCCTGACCCGCGTGGTGTGGAGCGGAAGCCGGACCGTGACCGATTTCGAGGCTACGCAGACCCGCGACCTGGCGGTCGAGGGCGTGGCGGCGGTGGATCTGCCGGCCGGGCGTTACCGGGTCGTACCCCGGGTGCATGTGAACGGGACCACCTGGAACCGGCCGTTGCGGGCCATTCCGGCCCCGGACCGGTCGTCGGCGAGACGACGACCGGAACCCGCGGGCGGGCCGAACGGCCTGCCCGTGGAGCTGAAGGCCGCGGGAGCGGCCTTCGTGCGGCCGGCGGCCGACACGGCCGGG
>JANJTJ010000067.1 GCA_024711145.1 Balneolales bacterium | reverse complement strand
GTTGTTCGTGGTACCCAGCCTGTATTATGTGATCAACAGCCTCATGGAGAAATGGGGATTCGACGCCATCCATAAAACCGACCCCGTTCACCCGGAAGAGATGGAGGACGCATGAAATACACCATCATAGACCGCATCGTGATGCGGCCGGTCACGGTCGCCATGATCTCCCTGCTCATCATCGGGTTCGGGCTGTTCGCGTTGGGTCGCATGAAAGTGACCTTGTACCCGAACATCGACATCCCCGTGGTGGCCATTTCCACCGGGTACCGGAACGTCTCGCCCGACGACATCGCCCGGCTGCTGGTGGAACCCATCGAAGCGGCCGTGGGCAGCATACCGGGCGTGGAGACCGTCGAGGGCAACGCCCGAAAAGGCAGCGCCTTCATCACGCTGCGGTTGGCACCGGGCACCGACGCCCGCGCCGTGGAATCGGAAGCCCGCGAGCAATTGGACCGCATCCGCAACGACCTACCCCGCGAAGCCACGCCTCCGGTCATCTTCCAGTTCGACCCGGAGAACGCCCCCATCATGCGGTTCGCCATCCGCGCCTCCAACCGCGGGCTGGATGAATTGCGGACGCTTTCCGTGGAGCTGGCCGAACCCCTTATCGAACGGGTACCGGGAGTAGCCTCGGCCGACACCCGCGGCGGCCTGCAACGCACCATCCATGTGGAGCTGGATCCGTTCCGTCTGGCCCAGCACCGCCTCACCACCGCCGAAATCGAGGGGGCCATCCGTCGGAACAACCAGCAGGTTCCGGTGGGCAGCCTCACCGTGGAGCGCTTGTCCTACAATGTGCGGGCCACCTCCGTGTTCACCGAAGTGGCCGAAATCGGCGAAACCATCATCCGATTGGATGAGGCCGGCACTCCCATCCGTGTGCGAGACGTGGCCGATGTGGTGGACGGGTTCGTGGATGTGACCTCCATGGAGGAGATCGACGGACAAAACAGCGTGACCATAGAGATCCAGAAACGGTCGGATGCGAACACCCTGGAGACCGCCCAAGGCGTGTTGGCCGCCATACCGGACATCCTGGACCGCATGCCGCCGGGGGTCAACATCAGCGTGTTGTCCAACGACGGCGACAACATCGAACGCAGCATCTCCAACCTGGCTCAATCGGCCATGTTGGCACTGGTTCTGGTGGTCATCATCCTATTGGTCTTTTTGGGCGGTTGGCGTTCCAGCACCGTGGTCGCCCTCAGCATCCCCATCAGCATGACGGCCACCTTCGCCAGCATGTATTTCCTGGGCCTCACCCTCAATTTCGTGTCGATAACGGGTTTGGCCCTGGCCGTGGGTTTGCTGGTGGACAGCTCCATCGTGGTATTGGAATCGGTGGTGGCCAAGCTGGAGCAAGGTGCCACCAAGGTGAGGGCCGTGGTGGACGGCACCAAAGAAGTGATCGGTGCCCTGTGGGGGTCCACCCTCACCACGTTGGTGGTGTTCATCCCCTTCCTGTTCGTGTCGGGTCCGGCCTCGGTCTTCACCAACGACCTGGCCATCACCATTTCCCTGGCCATCAGTTATGCGTTCCTGGCATCTTTCATCCTGGTTCCGGTATTCGCCAAACTGTTGCTCAAAACCGGCCAGGTGGACAAAGACAAAGGCATCCAGCGCATCTTCCATCTCTTGGAGGGGCGGTATGCGCGGGGGCTGGCCTGGTGCCTCACCCACAAGAAGTGGGTGGCGGTCGGGGTCGTGCTGGTCTTTTTCGGCACGAGGTTCGTGAGCGGGCAGCTCGAGAACGTGTTCATGCCCAGTTCCGATGCCGGACAGATCAATCTGAATGTGGAATTGCCCCAGGGTTCCACCCTGGTGCAGACCGCCCAGGTGGTGCGGGGCATCGCGGCCGGTTTCCACGACGATCCCCTGGTGGAAACCGTGGTCTCCAGCATAGGGCAGGGCGGGTGGCGGGCCGAAACCAACTTCGGGCGCATCACCCTGAACCTGGTACCGGCCGACCAGCGGCCCAAAACGAGCGATGAGATCGCCGCGGAATTGCGGCGCAGGTTCGACATCCCCGGTGTGCGCATCAACATATGGGCCAGCGGCGGCTCCGGCTTCCGTTTCGGGGGGCGCGGCGGCGGCGGGGGCATCGGGCAGGAAGTAAGTGTCACCCTGATCGGGGCCGACACCGAAATCCTCAAGGGTATCTCGGATCGCATCGAAACCGTGATGCTGCAGGACACCAGCGTCATCTCGGTGGACAATCCCCGGGTGGATGCCGCTCCCGAAATCTGGTACATCATGGATCGGCAATTGGCCGGCCGCATGGGTACCAGTTTGGGCGAAGTGGCCAACAGTTTCAAAACCCAGGCCCGCAGCACCCAGGTCGGGTTCTACCGCACCGGCGGGCGCGAGATCCCCATCGAAGTGCGCATGAAGGAGGAATACCGGCGCAGCCTGGCCGATATCTCCCGGTTCGAAGTGGTCCAGACGGCGGAGGGTCCGCGGGTTCCCCTGGCCCAATTGGGGTGTTTCGAGACGGTCGAGGGGGTGAACCGCATCCAGCGCCGCGACCGTGAGACCATCCTGGATGTGCGCATCAGTGTGAACGGAGACGCCTCGGCTGTCCGCGGGCGCATAGTGGATCTGTTGGAACGGGAAGTGGTGTTGCCCGAAGGGTACCGCTACGCGTTCACCGGCACCAACCAGGACCAGCAGCAGGCCAATGCCAGCCTGCTCTATGCCCTACTGGCCGGTCTGCTGCTCACCTACATGGTCATGGCCGCCAAATTCGAGAACTACCGGGATCCCTTCGTCATCATGTTCTCCTTACCGCTGGCCTTTTTCGGCAGCTACCTGATGCTGTGGATCACCGGCACACCCACCTCCATGCCGGCCTACCTGGGCATGATCATCCTCGTGGGCATCGTGATCAACAACGGCATCGTGCTGGTGGAGCGGGTGCACCAACTGGCCGGTCACCGCGAAGGGGCCGATTACATCCGGGTATTGATCACCGCCTCGAAAGAACGGTTGCGGCCGGTCATCCTCACCGCACTCACCACCATCGGCAGCATGATTCCATTGGCCATGGAACTGAGTTCGGGATCGGAGACCTGGAGTCCGTTGGCGAAGGCGGTTATCGGAGGATTGGCCTTCTCCAGCCTGTTCACCTTGTTCGTAGTACCGGTATTTCTGGTCGGATTCTCGAAAACGCGACGGGCGGCGGCGGCCGAATATGCCGTAACTTCGCGTGAAATCCCTATACCATGAGTCAATACAGCAAAGGATTCGCCTTCGGCGTCCTCACCGGTGCCATAGCCGGTGCCGTTACCGCCCTTCTGTTCGCCCCGGAAAAGGGGTCCGTTCTGCGCAAGCGCCTCTCCTACCAGGCATCGAACCTGGTGGATGAGATCGGTGAGGCCATCGAAAAATTGCGCAGCGGCGAGAAGGCGCCGGCATCGGCCAGCGGAAAGCTGGTGAAGGAAGCCGAGCAGCAGGCCAAAGACCTCATCCGTGAGGCCGAAGACCTGCTTCGCGCCATCGACAAGGGCTGAATCCTACCGGAATCAGCCGTTTTTCCGCCGGAACTCCGCCATGAAGGCGGTGAGGGCGTCCACGCCGGCTTCGGGCATGGCGTTGTAGATGCTGGCCCGGATACCGCCCACGCTGCGGTGCCCTTTCAGGCCGTCCAGATCCAGGGCCTCCGCTTCTTTCACGAACCGCTTTTCCAGATCTTCGCTCGGTAGGCGGAAGGTTACGTTCATGCGGCTTCTGCTGTCGGTTTCGGCGGTTCCGGTATAGAAGCCGTCGCGGTCGATTTCCGCATACAGCTTGCCCGCCTTGCGCTCGTTCAGGGCTTGGATGCCGGTCAATCCGCCCTGGGCTTCCACCCAGCCGGCCACCAGGTTCACCAGGTACACCCCGAAAGTGTTGGGTGTGTTGAACATGGTGCCCACATGGGTTTTGTAGGCCAACATGGTGCTCATGCCCTCGGTACGGGCCGTGGCCAGGAAATCTTTGCGCACCAATACGATGGTCACACCGGCCGGACCGGCGTTCTTCTGCGCGCCGGCATAGATGAGGCCGTAACGGGCCATGTCCAGGGGTCGCGACAGGAAGTCGGAGCTGGCGTCGCATACCAGGGGCACGGCGCCGGCGTCGGGCTCGGCGGCGTATCGGGTGCCGAAAATGGTGTTGTTCGAGGTGAAATGCAGGTAGGCCGAACCGGGCGCCACGCTGAATTCCCCGTTTTTCGGAACCCGGATGTAGTTGATGCTTTCCGAGCTGAAACCCTCGTGCACCGTACCGAACAGCTTGGCCTCTTTCTGCGCCTTGCGGGCCCATTCGCCTGTGTTCAGGTAGGTCATGGTTCTGCCGAACCCGAAATTGTAGGGTACCATCATGAATTGCAGGCTGGCCCCGCCCTGCAGGAACATCACCTCGAATTCGTCGCCCACGCCATAGAGCGAACGGATGCGTGCCTGGGCTTGGGCATCGATCTCGATGTACTCGGGCCCCCTATGGCTCAGTTCCATGATGGAGGAACCCGTGCCTTTGTAGTCGAGCAGTTCGGCTTGCGCCTGTTCCAGCACGGAGGTGGGCAGGTTGGAAGGACCCGCCGAAAAATTGAACGAACGTTTCATGATGTTGGAATATCCCTAACGGTTGGAGAAGTCGGCGATGAGCAGGCCCGAGCGCAGTTTGGGCTCGAACCAGGTGGATTTGGGAGGCATGAGCAGACCGGCATCCGACACGGACACCAGGTCGGCGATGGAGGTGGGATGCAGGCTGAAGGCGAGGTCGGCCGCACCGCTGTCCACCTTGCGTTCCAGCTCGGCGGTGCCGCGCGAGCCACCTACGAAGGCGATGCGGGGGTGCGTGCGGGGGTCGGTGATGCCGAAGATGGGTGCCAGGATGCCGTCCTGCAGGCGGGCGACATCCAGTTGGCGGTCGGCCGCATCATCGGCCGGGGCCGGAAGTTCGTGGAGGGTCCAGCGGCCAGCCCGGTACACGCAGGCCAGGCCCCGGTTGCCGGGGATGGCGGGCCCTTCGGCCACAACGGGGCATGCGGCCAGAAAGGCGGACCATTGGGCATCGGTCACACCGGTGAGCAGGCGGTTGTATGGCAGGATGCGCAGTTGTTCCTGGGGAAAGACCACGGCCGGGAAGAAACGGAAGTCGGCGTCGGGATCCGTGCCGCCCAATTCCCGGGCCACCCGGCTGGCGGCCTTGCACCGGTGGTGCCCGTCGGCCACATAGAGTCGCCCCGCCTGGGTGAGCATGCGTCGGGGCAGGTCGCTGGGGGCCACCCAAAGGGTATGGCGCACCTGGTCTTCGGTGGTCAGATCGTAGAGGGGTTCGCCCAGGGTGCCGGCCTCCAGGGCTTCGGCGAAGCCGGGTAGGCGCGGGGCCACGAGCAGCACGGGTTCGGCATGGGCACCCTGTGTGAGGATGTGCCGGGTACGGTCGTCTTCTTTGTCGGGACGGGTGGCCTCGTGCCGCACGATGCGGCCGGCATCGTAATCGTCGGTGGATACCAGGGTGAACAGGCCGGTCTGGCTGTGCGAGCCCTGGCGGATGCGGTAGATGTAGGTATGCGGTTCGCGGTCCCGCACGAGCACGCCCGCTGCCATGAAGGCGTCGAGCCGGGCACGGCCCTCGGCATACACGGCATCGGCATGGGGGTCGGTATCCGGGCCGAACGCGATTTCCGGTCGGATGACCCTCAGGAAGCTGTGCGGGTTGTCTCCGGCCAAGGCACGGGCTTCGTCCGTGTCGATCACATCGTAGGGCACGCAGGTGAACCTGTCGGCCAGGCGGGCGTCGGGTCTCCAAGCGCGGAAGGGTCGTAAGCGGAGCATCACGTGGTGCAAGGTACGGAGTGCGTATCTTCCGAAAAAACCGCATCCGACATCGTATGGAACCCGATTTCAAGAATATGACACCCGAGCAGCAACGGCAGCTGCTGTTCGCCTCCCTCATCCAGCAGCACGAACAATTGGCGATGATGGGCATGGGCAAGCTGAAGAATCCGGCAACCGATGAGATTTCGACCGATTTGCGGCAAGCCCGTTTCATGATCGATACCCTGGAAGCCCTTCAGCATTATACCAAGGGCCAGTTGGAGGATGAGTTGAGCCGGTACCTGCAGCATGTGTTGAACACGTTGCGGTTGAACTACGCCGACAGCTCCAAATGATTCCGGCCGGGCCCCCCCCCGTGACCGCGGCGGGCGGTGTGGTGTTCCGGGAACGGGATGGGCGGCAGGAGATCCTGCTCATGTTCCGGCGCGGGCACTGGGACCTGCCGAAAGGCAAGGCGGAAGCCGGAGAGGATGTAGCCGCCTGCGCCGTTCGGGAGGTGGAGGAAGAGACCGGTCTGCGCGGGGTGCGCATCGTAGGGCCATTGGGCACTACCGGGCATACCTATACCGATGCCTGGGGCCATTGGCACAAGACCACGCACTGGTTCCGCATGGAAGCGGAAGGCGCGCAGACCCTGGTACCCCAGGCCGAAGAGGACATCACCGCGCTGGAGTGGGTGGCCTTGGAAGAGGCCCGTACCCGTGTGACATTCGACACCCTGCGCCTGGTGCTGGACCGGCTCGGGAATTGAGGGCATGAAAAAAGGCCGCCCCCTTGCGGGAACGGCCTTTTTCCTATCGCTCACTCGAGTATCAGTTCTGCAGGCGGAACACGATGGGCAGCTGGAACTGCACCTTCACCGGGCGACCCTGTTGCAAGCCGGGTTTGAATCGCATGCCGCGGATGGCGTCGATGGCGGCTTCGTCGCACCCACCGCCGATGCCGCGGATCACGGTCGGGTTCACTACGTTGCCGCGCTCATCCACGATGAACTGGATCACCACGCGACCTTCTATGCCGGCTTTCCGGGCGATCTCGGGATATTTCACACGGGAATAGATCGCTTCCATACCGCCCACGGGTTCGGGCATATGCTCCACTGACGTGTAGGTATAGGACTCGTCCTTATCCTCATCCGCTGGCGGAAGAGGCGGGTTCAGGGGACCTGCCAAATCCGGTACGAAATCAAACCTAAACTGCATATCCTCGACAGGTTGGTCGTCGGGCACTTCCATCGGCACCGTAGGACGCGGCGGGGGAGGCGGTGTCTCGATATGGATGGTCCGGATGATGTCATGTACCTGCACTTGCTCGATTTCCGTCGGCAATGAGATGATTTCATCACTTGGGCTGATAGGTGCGCGGAAAAGGCCGATGAGGCCGCCCAATGTGAAGATCAACCCCAGTTGGAGATAGATCCGATGACTGTGGCGGAGGTCGGCTTCGGGTTTTTTGGATGGTACGGACATGGCGGTTGTGGATGTAGGTGATGGGTTACCTGCATCCAAACTAGCATCGGCCCCGCATGTGCGCAGTCGCATGATGATGCCGACCCATTCGACCACCGATTCCGGCCATGAAAAAAGGCCGCCCCCTTGCGGGAACGGCCTTTGATCTATCGCTCGCTCGAGAATCAGTTCTGCAGACGGAACACGATGGGCAACTGGAACTGCACCTTCACAGGGCGGCCCCGTTGCATGCCGGGCGTGAACCGCATGCCGCGGATGGCGTCGATGGCGGCTTCGTCGCAACCACCGCCGATACCGCGGATGACAGTCGGGTTCACCACGTTGCCGCGTTCATCCACGATGAACTGCAGCACTACGCGACCTTCGATGCCGGCTTTACGGGCGATCTCGGGATAGCGTACGCGGGAGTAGATGGCTTCCATGCCGCCCACGGGCTCGGGCATGCGTTCCACCACGATGAATACTTCGGGCTCTTCCTCTTCCACGGCGGCTGGAGGCGGAGGCAGGCTCAGAGGACCTTCCAGATCCAGTTCGAAATCGAACCCGAGCTGTTCGTCCTCGATCACCTCATCGTTGGGTACTTCCACCGGCACCGGCGGGCGGGGCGGGGGAGGCGGCGTTTCATTCTGTTGGGTCTGGATGATCTCTTCCACTTTCACCTGCTCCACTTCGGGAGGTGTGAAATCCATACCCTCACCCGAATTGATGGGTGCACGGAACATTCCGATCAGACCGCCCAGCGTGATGATCAACCCGACCTGGAGGTAGATCCGGTAGCTGTTGCGGAGGTCCGCATGGGGTTTTTTGGTTGGTACGGCCATATGGTTCGTTTTTTCGAATGTGAGCGGTGAAAATAACGAAGGCGCCCCGCTTTCCAAAAGGAATAGCACGGGCCTTGTGTCAAACTACGTGAAGCGGGGGTTTTTGCGAAGTAGCATGATGATGCCAGTAGCCGCCAGGCATCCGAGCAGGTTGGCCACGAGGTCCAGCACTTCGGCGGAACGGTTGATGGGCAACCAGAACTGCAGGGCCTCGATCAGAACGGAGAAGGCGAACCCGATGATGAAGACCTGTGCCGGGCTGCGTTCGGGTCTGAAAAGCCCGTACAGGCCGGTCCAACCCCCGAAAATGCCGAAATGCCCCAGCTTGTCGTACCCCAGGATCGGATAATCGGCCAGGTATTCGGCCGGCATCAGGGTGAAGTACGCGATGAGGGCGGTCCACGCCAACAAGGCGGCTGTGAGCATGCGGGGGTTGCGCATCAGTATGAGCGGGCGAAAAGTACCCTCCGAGCCGACGGTTTGCCGGTGACCATGCAGCTGCCCGGCGTATCGTGCGGGTTGTCGAGCGGCAGGCACCGGATGGTGGCCTTGGTTTCTTCCTTGATGCGGGCTTCGGTTTCCGGCGTGCCGTCCCAATGGGCATAGATGAAACCGCCGGGGCCGTCCAGGAGGGTTTTGAACTCCTCGTAGGTGTCGGCCGTGCGGGTGTTTTCGGTCATGCGCTGTTTGGCGGCGGCGTACAGGTCGGCCTGGATCACATCGAGCAAGGCCTTGGTGCGGTCGGCCACACCTTCACGCGGTTGGGCTTCCTTGGTCCTGGTATCGCGGCGGGCTACTTCCACCATGCCGTTTTCGGCATCGCGCGGACCCACGGCGATGCGAATGGGAACACCTTCCACTTCATGCTGGGCGAATTTCCAGCCGGGTTTGTACTGGGAGCGGTCGTCGTATTTGGCACGGATGCCGGCGGCCTTGAGCTCGGCCAGGATGCCCTTGGCGTACGCGCCGACCTTTTCCTGCTCCTCGTCGTTTTTCCAGATGGGAACAATGACCACCTGAACGGGAGCCAGGCGCGGAGGCAGCACCAGGCCGTCGTCGTCGGAGTGGGTCATGATGAGGCCGCCGATGAGGCGGGTGGAAACGCCCCAGCTGGTGGCCCACACGTGCTCGGTTTTACCGGTGTTGTCCTGGAAGGTCACATCGAAGGCTTTGGCGAAATTCTGGCCCAGGAAGTGGGAGGTGCCGGCCTGCAGGGCTTTGCCGTCTTGCATGAGAGCCTCGATGCAGTAGGTGTCCACGGCGCCGGCGAACCGTTCGCTGGCCGTTTTCACACCGGTGACCACGGGCATGGCCATGTACTCTTCGGCGAACACCCGGTACACCTCGAGCATGCGGGTGGTCTCTTCCACGGCTTCTTCGGCGGTGGCGTGTGCGGTATGGCCTTCCTGCCAGAGGAACTCCATGGTGCGCAGGAACAGGCGGGTGCGCATCTCCCAACGGACCACGTTGGCCCATTGGTTGATGAGGATGGGGAGGTCGCGGTAGGACTGGATCCAGCCGCGGTAGGTGTCCCAGATGATGGTCTCGGAAGTGGGCCGTACGATGAGCTCTTCTTCGAGCCGGGAAGTGGGGTCCACCGCAACGCCGTCGGGTGTGCTGATCAGCCGCGAGTGGGTCACTACGGCGCATTCCTTGGCGAACCCGTCCACATGGGAGGCCTCTTTGGAGAGGAAGGATTTGGGGATGAAGAGGGGGAAATAGGCGTTCTCGTGGCCGGTGTCCTTGAACATGCGGTCCAGGGCGGCTTGCATGTTCTCCCAGAGGGCGTAGCCGGTGGGGCGGATCACCATGCACCCCCGAACAGGGGCGTGTTCGGCGAGGCGGGCTTCACGGATGACATCCAGGTACCAACGGGAGTAGTCCTGGGAACGGGGTGTGATATTCTTGGCCATGGTGCAAAGGTACGATGGGGCTCCGTATATTTGGAGTCTTTCCACGGCGCGGTAGCTCAGTCGGTAAGAGCGTAGGATTCATAACCCTAAGGTCGGCGGTTCGATTCCGCCCCGCGCTACACAGGCGTTTTCCGGTAAGGGAAACGCCTTTTTCGTTGGTGCCCATCGTACCTTTGGGCACTACAA
>JANJTJ010000037.1 GCA_024711145.1 Balneolales bacterium | reverse complement strand
GGGCGGGGGGGGGGGCCGCGGGGGGGGGGGGGCGGGGGCGGCCGGCCCCCCCCCCCCCCGGCGCCGGCCCCCACAGCGGCGGCCCGGCGGGGGGGGTGCTCCCCGGCGACGCCGTGGCCACCCGCCTGGGTTTGCGCGAGGCGGCCGCCACGGCCACGAGCCCGGCGGCGCCCCAGGCGCCGACGGGCACGCGGCCGGCCCGCATGCGCGCGCGCAGGGCGGCCCAGGTGAGTGGCGCCAACGGCAACAGCATGAGCGCGCCCCAGGCCGCCTGCCGGAGCAGCCAGGCCGCCCCGCGCGCCACGGGCGCCTCGTGGCCCAGGATCCACGCCAGGTGCCCCACCGAATGGTAGCGGGCCGACACGCCGGCCCCGGCGGCCTCCATCAGCGGTTGGTACAGCCACAAGGCCAGCACCTGGGCCACCAGCACGGCGCCCGCCCAAAGCCGATGCTTCCGTGCCTCCGCATCCGCATTCAGCCAGGTCCACCCCACCGCCCCCGCACCGACGATCAGCCCGGTCTGCCTCACGCCCATCACCAATACCGCGAACAACAGGGCCCAACCCCAGCGTTTGGCGACCACGGCCCAACAGCCGGCCAGCATGAGTACCAGGAACGGGATGTCGGTCATGAAGGTGAAGCCCAGGTACCACCAGACCGGGTTCCCCACCACCACGGCCACGCCGAGGCCCAGGTGGGTTTTCTTCACACCCAGGCGCTCCATCAACCGGTACAAGGGCACCACGCCGGCCACGAGCACCACCACGGTGAACAGGCGCAGGGTTTCGAAACCGAAGCCGAAGGCCTTGCTCCATGCTCCCCCGGCCAGCAGATGGGTGATCTGGGTCATGGCTACCCAATCCGACACGCGGAGTTTGCCGGTTTCCACCCAGGTTTTCACGGCCTGGGCATAAGCCCAATCGTCGTTCAGGGGGAAATCGCCTTCAACGCCCACCCAAACGGCGGCGGCGGCGACCAGCAGCAGGATTCCGATCAGTCTAAGAGCGGCCATTTCCACCATCCCCATACGTGCAGGCGGTAGCGCAGTCCGGTATGCAGCACGCCGAACCCGTACACCACGGACCGGCGGAAGCCGATGGAGCTGGCTTCGGGGAAGTACCGGGCCGGACAACTGATCTCCCCGAAGCGCATGCCTTTGGCCTGGAATTGGGCCAGGATCTGGTTGTCGAACACGAAATCGTCGCTGTTGGCCCGGTAATCGACGGCTTCCAGGGCCTTGCGGCTGTAGGCCCGGTACCCGGTATGGTATTCGCTCAGTTTCTGGCCGAGCAACCAGTTCTCCACCAGGGTGAGCAGGCGGTTGGCCACATATTTCCAGCGGGGCATGCCCCCGGCCACGGCGTTCTGGGCCAGAATGCGCGAGGCCAGGCACACGTCATACACGCCGCTGGCAATCATGGAGGCCATGGCGGGCACCAGACGCGGATCGTACTGGTAATCGGGGTGCAGCATCACCACGATGTCGGCGCCGCGGGCCAGGGCTTCATCATAACAGGTTTTCTGGTTGGCGCCGTACCCGCGGTTGCGGTCGTGACGCACCACATGCAGGCCCAGGCTACGGGCCAGCTCGGCGGTGTTGTCGGAACTGTGGTCGTCCACGAGGATGAACTCGTGTACCACGCCGGGTGGCACGGCGGCCAGGGTCGCTTCCAAGGTCTTGCCGGCGTTGTAAGCCGGCAAAATCACCAGGACGCGGGCGCTCATCCGTCCTGGACGATGCGTTCCAGATAGGTGCCGTAGCCGCTTTTGCCGTAGCGGGCGGCCAGCCGCAGCAGGCCTTCGGTGTCGATGAAGCCCTGGCGCCAGGCGATCTCCTCTATGCAGCCGATCTTCAGGCCCTGGCGTTCTTCGATCACCTGGATGAACTGGCCGGCCTGCATGAGGCTGGCGAAGGTGCCAGTGTCGAGCCAGGCGGTGCCGCGCGAGAGGGTGCGCACGTGCAGGCGGCCCCGGCGCAGGTACTCGTTGTTCACGTCGGTGATCTCCAACTCGCCCCGGGGCGATGGACGGATGTTGCGGGCGATCTCCACCACGTCGTTGTCATAAAAGTACAAACCCGGTACGGCGTAGGTGCTTTTCGGCTTGGCCGGCTTCTCCTCGATGCTGAGCACCTTGCCGGCGGCGTCGAACTCGACCACGCCGTAGCGCTCGGGGTCGTGCACTTTGTAGGCGAACACGATGCCGCCGTCGGGGTCGGCGCAGCCCTGCAGCAGTTTGGCCAGCCCCGAGGCGTGGAAGATGTTGTCGCCCAGCACCAGGGCGGCGCTGTCGCCGCCGATGAAGTCGGCACCGATGGTGAAGGCCTGGGCCAAACCCTTGGGCTCGGGCTGCACGGCATAGGAGAAACTACATCCCAAGGCCGAGCCATCACCCAGGATGCGCTCGAAATGCCCGATGTCGTGCGGGGTGGAGATGATGAGGATGTCCCGGATCCCCGCCAGCATGAGGGTGCTCAACGGGTAGTAGATCATGGGTTTGTCGTACACGGGCAGGAGCTGTTTGCTCATGACCAGGGTCAACGGGTGCAAGCGCGTGCCGGACCCGCCGGCGAGAATGATGCCTTTCACTTCACGAATGTTGAATGTTGAAATGGGAATTTTGAATGTTGAATGATGAATGTTGAATGTTGAAATGGAGGAAAGAAGATTTCAACATTTTTCATTTTTCATTTCTTCAGGAGGGGTTCCCACCAGGCCCGGTTGTCCATGTACCAGTCGATGGTTTTGCGGATGGCGGTGTCGAAGCTTTCGCGGGGTTCCCAGCCGAGCTCGGTGCGCAGTTTGGTGCTGTCGATGGCGTAGCGGCGGTCGTGGCCCTTGCGGTCTTCCACATAGGTGATGAGGCTGCGGCGGTCGGCGATGCCGGCATGCGGGTCCCGCTCGTCCATGTAGGCGATGATGGTTTTCACCACGTCGATGTTCTTCATTTCGGCACCACCGCCCACGCAGTAGGTCTCGCCCACCCGGCCGGCGTCGAGCACGCGGCGGATGGCCCGCACGTGGTCTTCCACATAGAGCCAGTCGCGCACGTTCAGGCCGTCGCCGTATACCGGCAGCGGTTTGCCGCGGTGGCAGTTCAGCAGCATGAGGGGGATGAGCTTCTCGGGGAAATGGAAGGGGCCGTAGTTGTTGGAACAGTTGGTGATGAGCACCGGCAACCCGTAGGTGTGGTACCAGGCCCGCACCAGGTGGTCGCTGGCGGCTTTGCTGGCCGAATACGGACTCCGCGGGTCGTAGGCGGTGGTTTCGGAGAAGGCGCCGGTGTCGCCCAGGCTGCCGAAGACCTCGTCGGTGGAGACATGATGGAAGCGGAAGGCGGCTTTGCGCTCGGCCGGCAGGACCTCGAAATAGCGCAACGACTCCTGCAGCAGCACGAAAGTGCCGGTGATGTTGGTGCGGATGAACTCGCCCGGACCATCAATGGAACGGTCCACGTGACTCTCGGCCGCAAAATGCACCACGGCATCGGGCCGGAAGGCGTCGAACACGGCGCGCAGGGCGGGCCCGTCGGCGATATCCACCTTATGATGGGTATGCCGGTCGCCATGGGGCGCCAGGAGGTCCAGACTGGCCGGATTGCCCGCATAGGTGAGCACGTCCACATTCGCGAAACGGACCTGGGGGTCGTTTTCGAGCCCGTATTTGATGAAATTGAAGCCGATGAAGCCGGCACCGCCGGTAACTAGAATACGCATCCTTAAAGGTACGTCGGTACGTCAGTACGTCGGTACGCTGTGGAAATCAGCATCATCGGAAATTTTCCGATGATGCCCTCGAAATCAGGTTATATTTTGGAATGAAATTGGAACGCCAGCTGCGCGCCTACGGCCCTGTACCCCTCCGCCATGCGGAAGTGGCCGCTTTGCTGACCGACTACCGCCGCCCGAATGACAAAATCTCGGAATGGGTGGCTCAGGGTGTCCTCATCCGACTCATGAAGGGCATGTATGTGGCGGGGCCCCTGCTTGATCCACCTCCCATCCCCATGGATCTGGCAGCCAATCGCATGTACGGACCCTCGGCGGTGTCGCTGGAGACCGTGCTCACCCGCTCTGGCTGGATACCCGAATCCGTACCCACTACCACCTCGGTCACGGTCCGCCCCACGCGCGAGATCAATACCCCTCTGGGTCGATTTTCCTATGCGCGGGTGCCGACGACCTGGTACTCCGTGGGCCTGCGATTCCAACCGGAAGGGGATCGCTATTTTTCGCTGAGCATGGCACCCGAAAAAGCGCTCTGCGATCTGTTGCTCACCCGTACCCGGGTTCCACGCTCCCAACGGGCCATGATCGATTGGCTGCTGGAAGACCTGCGCATTCCGGAAGAGGCTCTCGCCGATGCCGACCGTTCGCTCATCCGGGCTTGTGCCGAAACCGGCCATAAACCTAAAGAACTGGCGGCCCTACTCGCCGCATTGGAGGCCATCCGATGACCCTCATCGAACAGATGTTGACCCGGTTTCCGCTCGTCACCCAAGACGACCGGTTGCAGGCACTGCGTCAAACAGCCCAGGAAATCGCTTTGGCCGGCCTCGATCGGGCGTCATTTTTCGAATCGGCCTTTCTGAAGCCGAATGCCCACGTTTTGGATATCCTTCCCAGGCATACGGCCCCGATCCGCATCAAACTGGAAGTAGACACCGACCCCCCTGCCGGATTCCGCACCGAAGCGCGCTTGCTTCTGCACCCCTACTCCTTCCATGTCCGCTGCTACACCCTGCCCGACCTCTTCGCCGGCAAGATGCACGCCTTCCTGTACCGGTCCTGGCAATCCCGGGTAAAAGGGCGCGATTGGTTCGATTTCGAGTGGTACGTTCGCAACAGGCACCCTATGAACCTGAGCCATTTCGTGGAGCGTGCCCGGCAAAGCGGACATGTGGGATCCGATGAAGGATTGACGCCCGAACGCTTCAAAGACCGGTTGCGTCAACGCATACGGCAAGTGGATCTGCAGGCCGTACGTGAGGATGTGAAACGCTTCGTGCCCGACACCCGCTCCTTGGAGGTCTGGAGTACCCCCTATTTCCTTGAATTGGCGGATCGGATGATGTTGGACGTGTGACCACGGTTCGTCAGTACGTCGGTACGTCAGTACTCCTAATTTCCACCCACATGAAAGAACTGCAGGACATCCTCCGCCGCGAGGGCGGGTATGTGGACCACCCGGCCGACCGGGGCGGCGCCACGAATTTCGGCATCACGGCGGCCACGCTGGGCGATTGGCGCGGGCTGGGTCGGCCGGCCACGCCCGAGGAGGTGCGCGACCTCACGCAGCGGGAGGCCCTGGCCATCCTGAAGGCGCGGTACCTCACGGGACCCGGGTTCGACCGCATCCGGCACCGGGGCCTGCGGGCCCTGCTGGTGGACTGCGCCGTGCACCATGGTCCGGCCCGGGCGGCGCGGTGGCTGCAGGAAGCCTGCGGTGTGGCCGCCGACGGCGTGGTGGGTCCCAAGACCTTGGCCGCGGCCAACGCTGCCCGCCAGGGCGACCGCATCCGCAAGGCCGTGCTGGGCATGCGCCTGCGGTTCATCGGCGAGCTCATCAGCCGGGATCCGTCGCAGGCCGTCTTTGCGCGGGGGTGGTTGGCGCGGGTGGGGGAATTCCTGTAACGGTACTACGGTACTACGGTACTACGGTACTACGGTACTACGGTACTACGGTACGGCGAAGAAGCACAAATGCCATTGTGGCGCCGGGGGTGAGGTAGGTTACTACCAGGTTCATGGCGTAGAGGAAGGACGGGTGCCAGAAGAGGGCGGCCAGCAGGAAGA
>JANJTJ010000031.1 GCA_024711145.1 Balneolales bacterium | reverse complement strand
CGTGCGTATTTCATGGGGGTCCCATCCCGGTGCCGGCCTACCCTGCTCGTCGCGGCCCTCCAGGGTGTACCAGAAAACCTGGCCCAAGGCGGTGGCGTCGGGACCCAACGCCGGTTTCACGTCGTCGGGCAGCAACCCGGGTGGCAGGGCGTTCAGCTTCTCGAGGATCCGGGTGCGGCTCCAATAATATTCCACCTCGTCGCCGAAGATCACATAGATGCTGGAAAACCCGGGCATGGAGGTACTGCGGATGGTTTTCACCCCCGGTATGCCGGCCAACGCCGAGGTGAGCGGATAGGTGATCTGGTCTTCTATGTCCTGGGGGGAACGCCCCATCCAGTCGGTGAAGACGATCTGCTGGTTCTCGCCGATGTCGGGGATGGCATCCACCGAGATGGGGTCGCGCGGGAGGAAATCGGGCGCCCACCGGAAGGGAACGGTGATCAGGCCGGCGGCCACGATCATGGCCATCAGCAGAAAGGCGACGAGCTTGTTCTCGAGAAAAAAACGAATGAGGGAATTGGTCATACCGGGGTTTCTGATAGCTGAGGAAGGAATGTCGGTGCCGTAAAGCCGCCGACGCTTCTCAGATCAGAAACACACCCAGGTCTGCCAGCATCCGGTTCGAAGCCGGTACGGGTATTCGGGAATCGGGAGGGGGAATTTCCCGGATCGGTTGGGAACGACCGCTGGCCGTGGCGCTGGGTACCGGAACGAAGACCGGATTCCGCTCCTGGGCTACCGGCACCGAGGCGGTGTCGGAACTCGGTGCCGTGGGTACCAGGCACACGCAACCGGCTTCGCAGGTGTCGGGGGCCGGATCGGCCATGGCGGCGCAATGGGTGGCCTCCGTTTCGGCACCGAAACACATGGGACACCAGGCGGCCAGCTGGATTCCCAGCCAACCGACGACGACCAAGGCCGCCAAGCCCGATATGCGGTGCCGGATGTTCACGACCCCAAGGTACGGATATCGAGGCTCAACCCGTGAAGGCCACGATGCCCAGTACCAGAAGGATGACAACGGTGAGGATGGTGGAGCGGTATTGCTGCATGGTGTGGAAAACCTGTGGGTAAGTAACAAGGTTTTCCACATTTTGTCAACTAGTGTCAATCTTGACGCACTCATCGGATGCGCAGGGCGTTGGCGACCACGCTCACCGAGCTCAGCGCCATGGCGGCACCAGCCACCATGGGACTCAGCAGCCCCAATGCGGCCAGCGGTATGCCCAGGGTGTTGTAGAGGAAGGCCCAAACCAGGTTCTGCCGCACGATGCGGAAGGTGCGGCGGCTGATGCGCAAGGCCTCGGGAATTCTGCCCAGGTCGTCGCCCACGATGGTGATGTCGGCCGAGGCCACCGCCAGGTCGGACCCCGATGCCATGGCGATGCCCAGGTCGGCCCGGGTGAGTGCGGCGGCGTCGTTGATGCCGTCGCCGACCATGGCCACATGGCGCCCGTCTTGCTGATAGCGGGCTACCACGTCGGCTTTGCCGGCGGGCGAGATCTCGGCTTCCACCCGGCCGATACCCAGTTTGCGGGCAACGGCATGGGCGGTGAGGGGCTGGTCGCCCGTAAGCATGACCACCTCCACGCCCAAATCCAGCAGGGCCTGCACCGCCGCCCCGCTGCCGGGGCGTATCTCGTCTTCGAAGCTGAGGAAACCGGCCACGCGGCGGTCGGCATGTACGGCCAATACCACCCGGCCTTCCAACATCTCGTTGTTCACCCAGGCTTCCCAGGGCGCCAGGTCGGCTACGGTTTTGAGTGAGCCGATTTCGACCACCTTGCCACCGGTTATGCCGCTGATCCCCACGCCGGCCCGCGTTTCCACTTGCAGGGCGGAGTGGCGGGGCAACCCGCGCTCATCGGCCGCCTTCACGATGCTTTTCGCGATGGGATGGTCCGATTGGGCCTCGACCGATGCGGCCGATCCGAGCAGGTCGGCTTCATCCCAACCATCGGCCGTACGCAGGCCCGCCAGACGCATCACGCCGGTGGTGAGGGTGCCGGTTTTGTCGAGCAGGACGGTGCGGATGTCCCGAGCCTGCTCCAGTGAGACGGCGTCTTTGATGAGGATGCCGGCCGAGGCGGCCCGCCCCGATCCCACCATGATGGCGGTGGGCGTAGCCAAGCCCAGGGCGCACGGACACGCGATGACCAATACGGCTACCATATTCACCAAGGCCGCCTGCGGATCGCCCAGGGCCCACCAGATGCCGCCGGTGGCTATCGCGATCACCAGGACGACGGGCACGAATACCGCCGCCACGCGGTCCACCAACCGTTGCACGGGCGCTTTGGATCCCTGCGCTTTCTGCACGGCCGCGATGATGCCGGCCAGGGCGGTTTCGGCACCCACCCGTTCCGCTTTCATGCGGAAGGCGGTGGAGGTGTTGCGGGTTCCGCCTGTCACCGGTCCTCCAACGGCCTTGTCCACCGGCATGGGTTCGCCGGTCATCATGGATTCGTCTACCGACGGGGTTCCCTCCACGATGGAACCGTCTACCGGAACGGCTTCGAAGGCTTTGACAAGGAGCAGGTCGCCTTTCCGCACGTCACGGAGCGGTATGCTGATGAAGGAGCCGTCGGCAGCGATGCGGGTGGCCGTTTTGGGGGCCAGATCCAGCAGGCCCCGTATGGTGTCGCGGGTGCGGCGCTTGGCGCGCTCTTCCAGGTGTCGACCGACCAGCACCAGGGTCACGACCACGGCGGCGGTATCGAAATACACGTCGTGCCGGCCGTTCCAAGCGGCCCATATGCTATATGCCCAGGCCGCACCCGTGCCGATGGCTACCAGGGTGTTCATGTCGGCCGTGCGGTGGCGGGCCGCTTTCCAGGCCCGCACGAAGAAGGTGCCCCCGGCACCGAAGAGCACCACGGTGGTCAGCAGGGCTTTGACCAGGTTGAGGGTACCCATGTGCGCGTGGGCGGCATCCATGAGGGAGCCTCCCAGGAGCATGGGACCCATTTCCAGCGCGAAAACCGGCAGCGTCAGCAGCAGTGCGAGCCACAGGCGCCCGTCCGCGACTCCCCCACCGGGGCGCCGGCCTCCGACCCGGAACCGGTCCCGTCGTCCAATATGGCTTCGTATCCGGCACCTTCCACCGCCTTGATGAGGGCCATGGGGTTGAGTCCGTCACCGGATACCGTTGCGGTTTCGGTGGCCAGGTTCACGTCGGCGCCGGTTACGCCCGGTACCGTGGCCAAGGCTTTTTCCACATGCCGCACGCAGCTGGCGCAGGTCATGCCTTGGATCTTGAAATTCATGTCGCTCATGGTCGTTGGTCGTTAGTCGTTAGTCGTTAGTCGTTAGTCGTTAGTCGTTAGTCGAACATACCCCTGGCCGGGAACCGATGACGTTCGGAATTGCGACCGTTTCGTATGGGTGGTCGGTGGTCGGTTGTAGTTTCCCTACAACAAACGACAGACAACGAACCACAAACCCTATGCTGCTGTCCGTCAAGAACATGGTCTGTGCCCGATGCGTGCGCGCGGTGGACCGGGTGCTGCGCCAGGCGGGATACCCGGTGCGGGCGGTGGAATTGGGCACGGTGGAGGTGGAGGGTACCCTCACCCCGACCGACGAAGCCCGCATCGATGCCGCCCTGCGCGAGGAAGGGTTCGAGTTGCTGGTGGATAGGGACCGCCAACTGGTGGAACAGGTCAAATCCACCCTCATCCGGTACCTGTCACTCATAGAAAGCGGTGAAAAAGTACCCACCATGAGCCGCATGTTGGGCGATTCCATCCATATGTCTTATGCGGCCTTGGGCAAACTCTTCCATTCGCACGAAGGGCTCACCATCGAAGCCTGGTTCATCCGCCTGCGCATCGAGCGGGCCAAGGAGCTGCTGCAGCAGGGAGCCACGGCCTTGGAGGCCGCCCTCACGCTGGGGTACAGCAGCGGCCAGTACCTGGGCACCCAGTTCAAACAGGTAACCGGTCTCACCATCACCGAATGGAAGAATTCGGAGCGTCCCCGCACGGCGTTGGACCAGGTATGAGTACCTTGCGTCAATTCATCCCCCTTCGGAACCAAGAGAGACTTGTATGTGCGGAATTGTAGGTTACATCGGCCACCGTTCGGCCGCGGATGTGGTATTGAAAGGCCTCAAGCGGCTTGAATACCGCGGGTACGACTCGGCCGGGCTGGCCCACATCGACGGCGGTGTGGTCATTGCCAAAACCAAGGGCAAGGTGGCGGCCCTGGACAAACTGGTAACCGATCGGACGGCCACCCTGGGGTTGGGACATACCCGATGGGCCACCCACGGCGAACCCAACGACGTGAACGCCCACCCGCACACCGGCGGCGACCGGGCCTTCGCCCTGGTGCACAACGGCATCATCGAAAACTACGATGTGCTCAAGCGCCAGCTGCTGGCCCAAGGCCATGTGTTCGATGGGGAAACCGACACCGAGGTGTTGGCCCACCTGATCGAGGAAGTGCACCGCGTGAGCGGCGGCGAGTTCGAGAACGCCGTGCGCATGGCCTTGCAGCAGGTAACCGGCACCTTCGGCATCGCCATCGTGCACCGCGATTTCCCCGACACGCTGTTCGCCGCGCGGCGGGGGTCCCCCCTGCTGGTCGGCGTGGGCGAGCACGAGTTCTTCGTGGCCTCCGACGCTTCCCCCATCATCGAATACACCCAGCATGTGGTCTATCTGGATGATGACGAAATGGTGGTGATCACCCGGAACGGCTACGAAGTGAAAACCATCCGGAACGTGCCCATCACCAAGGCCGTGCACCAGTTGGCGCTGAGTCTGGAGCAGATAGAGAAGGGCGGGTATCCGCATTTCATGCTCAAGGAGATCCACGAGCAGCCCCGCGCCATCGCCGATTGCCTGCGCGGGCGCCTGCTGGTGGACGAGCACCGCATCCAGCTCGGCGGCTTGGAGCCGGTCATGGACAAGCTCCTGGTCGCCAAGCGCATCTGCATCGCCGCCTGCGGCACGTCCTGGCATTCGGGCCTGGTGGGTGAATATCTGATCGAGGGGTTGGCCCGCATTCCCGTGGAAGTGGCCTATGCCTCCGAATTCCGCTACAACGATCCGCTGATCGGGCCGGAAGACGTGCTCATCGTCATTTCCCAGAGTGGAGAGACGGCCGATACCCTGGCCGCCCTGCGCGAAGCCAAGGCCAAAGGCGCCACCGTGATCGGCGTGGTGAACGTGGTGGGCAGCACCATCGCCCGCGAGACCGACGCCGGCGTGTACATCCACGCGGGTCCCGAAATCGGCGTGGCCAGTACCAAGGCCTTCACGGCGCAAGTCACGGTACTCACCATGATCGCCCTGATGCTGGCCGAGCGCAAAAAGACCCTGCCTGCGGCCCGCCTCAAGCAGCTCATCCGCGACCTGCACGACATCCCCGCCAAGATCGCCGACATTCTGGCCCGCGATGCCGAGATCGCGGAACTGGCCAAGGTGTTCACCTACGCGCCCAATTTCCTGTACCTGGGGCGTTCCTACAACTTCCCGGTGGCCCTGGAAGGCGCCCTCAAGCTCAAGGAGATCTCCTACATCCACGCCGAGGGCTACCCGGCCGCCGAGATGAAACACGGGCCCATCGCCCTCATCGACCAGCACATGCCGGTGGTGGTGTTGGCCACCAGCGACCACGTGAACGACAAGATGGTGAGCAACATCGAGGAAGTGCGGGCCCGCAAAGGCCGCATCATCGCGGTGACCACCCCCGGCAACGACGCCGTGCTCAACCTGGCCGAGTTCGCGGTCACCGTGCCCGAAACCGACGACGCCCTCTCGCCCCTGCTCACGGTCATCCCGCTGCAGTTGCTCAGCTACCATATCGCCATCAACCGGAAATGCGACGTGGACCAACCCCGGAACCTGGCCAAGAGCGTCACGGTCGAATGAACCTGCTCTTCTTCGAGGATGCGATGACGGTGCGGTTCTACCCGAACGCCCTCACGCGACCCTTGGACGACATGCGCCTGGGCGTGCTCACCATCGGAGAGAAATGGCTGCACGAAACCGGCGCCGCCCGCCACAGCCGCCTGTTGCGGCCCTGGCTAGGCGGTGTGTTCGAAGCGCCCATGCCCGACCCCGAACGGCACTGGGTCTGGATCCTGAGCCGCAGCGTGCCCTTGGCCGGCATCGGCACCGAACTGAACGGCCTGAGGATGGGTGAAGGTCTGACGGTGGACGGCGTGCCCATCGCCGTGGCGATGGATGGAGACGACACCCTGCGCTATTTCAAACAGCAGGCCGCCTTTGCCGACCAGTTCTGGAGCGCGTTCGAGGTGAAGCATTCCCCGGCCGACCCCCTGCGCTACCGGCACGTTGAAACCAACTTCCAGGGCATCGCCTTCCGCGAAACCACCCGGGCCCGGGTATTGGACCACGCCTGGGATTTCAGCCACCACAACGCCGCGGAAATCGGGCGCGACATCCCCCGCCTGCGCGCCGTGGAAACCCTCGACCGCTGGACCGAGCGGCCCTTCTTCGCAACCCATCCCGAACGGGTATTCGTCGGAAAAGGCGTAAAAATCGGCATCGGTGCCATGCTCGACGCCTCGGCCGGCCCCATCTGGCTGGGCGACCATGCCGAAATCATGAGCGGCGCCATGCTGAAGGGGCCTGTGGCCATCTGCGACCACGCCCTGGTGCGCATGGGTGCCAAGATCTACGAAGGCACCACGGCCGGACCCTGGTGCAAACTGGGTGGCGAAGTGCAGGCCGCGGTCTTCCAAGCCTATAGCAACAAGGCGCACGACGGCTACATCGGCAACTCCCTGATCGGCGAGTGGGTGAACATCGGCGCCGACACCAACAACTCCAATCTCAAAAACAACTACACCTCCGTGAAGGTGTACGATTGGGAATCGGGCGACCTGCTCGATTCGGGCCTGCAGTTCTGCGGCCTGTTCCTGGCCGACCACTGCAAAACCGCCATCAACAGCATGCTCAACTCGGGCACCGTGTGCGGCATCAGTTCCAGCGTGCTCACCAACAACTTCCCTCCCAAATACATCCCCAGTTTCGGCTGGGTGACCGACACCTCCATCGACGTGTTCGAGCTGGACAAGGCGCTTTCCACCGCCCGAACCATGATGGCCCGGCGCGGGTTGGGGCTGAGTCCGGCTTATGAGCGCATGATGCGTTATCTCTTTTCCGTACGCGACGGGCGTACCGGATAATTCGGTAAACTGAGCGGAAGTCCATGCCGCTCACCGAATTCCATCCCGATTCCAGCACACCCTGGGACCGCCGCCGGGCCCTGCACCTGCTCCGGCGCACCGGGTTCGGCGGGGGTCCGGCCGAGGTGGCCCAACTGCTGGCCCTCACACCCGCCCAGGCCGTGGACCTCATCGTGGACCGCTGCCTGGCCACGCCCTCCTTCCCCAAGCCGTACTGGTCCGACATCCCCCGCCCACCGGCCGGGTCCACCCAGGACGTGCTCAACGCCTACACCTCGGCCCGCCAGGGTTACATGGCCGAATTCCGGCGCGACCTCACCGGCACCATTCTGCGCAACGGGTTGCACGGCCGCCTCACCCTGTTCTGGCACAGCCATTTCGCCACGGAAGTCTTCGATTACGGGTACATGCCCCAATACGCGTGGCGGTACATCGTCGCCATCCAGAACCATCTGGCCGGCGATTTCCACCAGTTGGTGTACCACGTGGGGTTGACATCGGCCATGCTGATCTACCTGAACGGCAACCAGAACCGGAGCGGTGCCCCCAACGAGAATTTCGCCCGCGAACTGCTCGAACTGCACACCTTGGGCGAAGGAAACGGGTACACCCAGCACGACATCGCCGAATTGGCGCGGGCATTCACCGGGTTCACCACCAACGACCAAACCCTGAAGGTCGCTTTTGATACCAAGCGGCACGACAACTGGTACAAGACCATCTTCGGCGTTTGGGACATGTACAACTACACCAGCGCCATCGACCACCTGTTCCGGCAGCGGCCCAGGGAAATCGCCCGGTACATCTGTCGGAAACTGCATGGGCATTTCGTGCATCCCGATGCCCCCGATGCGGTGGTCGAAGCCCTGGCCGACGTGTTCCTGGCCAACGGCTTCCGCATCGCGCCGGTACTCCGGGCCTTGTTCAAGAGTCGGCATTTCTTCGCGGAAACCCATATCGGCGCCTTGGTCAAATCGCCCACCCAGCTCTTCGGAAGCCTGATGACCACCGTCGCGAAAGCGGACATCTACACCGTAACGGATTACCAGACCATCCTGAACGGGTCCGTCGAAGCCGGATTCGACATCCTGGATCCGCCCGACGTGAGCGGATGGCCGGGGTACCGCGCCTGGTTGGACACCAGCCGCCTGCCCGTACGTTGGGCCCGCACCGAAGCCTTCATGGAACGGTTCCGCACGAACATCATGCAGTTCGCACGGGCCATGCCCAACCCGAACGATCCCTATGCTCTGGCCGGCGACCTGGCCGAATACCTGCTGCCGGTGGCCGTTACCCCGGAAGACCGCCAGGCCTATGGGCAGACCCTCCTGGCAGGAACACCGGCCTACGAGTGGTCCATCAACGCATCGGGTGCCGCCAACCGGATCGTGGGCTATTTCAACCATCTGGCCCGGCTGCCCGAATTCCAGCTCACCTGATCCCCATGTGCAGCCACAACCACAAGCCGGAAACCAGCGGTCGTACCGGCGCCGCTCTCGAGCACGGCCAAGCCCATGCGGAAGACCATGCCCGCTGGAGCCGCCGCGATTTCCTGTCGATGGGGCTGAAGGCGTTGGCGGCGGCACCCCTGCTGTTGGGGCGCACACCGCTCACGGCCTTCGGTGCGGCACCCGGGTTGCCACAGGGGCTGCAGACCGACCGCATCCTGGTCCTCATCCAACTCAACGGGGGCAACGACGGGCTGAACACCGTGATTCCCCTGGCCGACGACCGATATTACCAACGCCGGCCCACCATCGGCTTGCGTGCGGCCGATACCCTGCGCCTGACCGCCGATACCGGCCTCAACCGGGGCCTGGCACCCATGGAAAGCTGGTGGGAAGAAGGCCGCATGGGCATCGTGCGCAATGTGGGGTATCCGGACCAGAACCTCTCCCATTTCCGGTCTACCGACATCTGGAAATCCGGTACCGATGCCGGCACCGTGGCCGATACCGGCTGGGCGGGCCGGTCCCTGCACGCCTCCCATCCCGATTATCTGGATGTCATCCCCGAACGGCCGTTGGCCGTGCAAATCGGTGGCGCGCAATCCCTGCTGTTCCAGGGTCCGGGCGGATCCATGGCCATGACCCTGCGCAACACGGAACTCTTCGAACGGTTGGCGGGCAGCGGACAAGCCTACGATACCGAAGGCCTGCCCGACACCCATTTCGGGCGGGAGTTGGCCTGGGCGCGGCAGGTGGCCAACCAATCGTACACCTTTGCCGGCGCCGTGCACGACGCCGCCACCCTCGCGCGGAACGAGGTGGCCTATCCGGCCGGCAGCCTGGCCGATTCGTTGGCCATAGCCGCCCGCCTCATCAAAGGCCGCCTGGGGGCACGCATGTACATGGTTTCGCTCACCGGATTCGACACCCACGCCAACCAACTCGACCGGCATGAAGACCTCATGCGGCAATTGTCGGGCTCGGTGATGGCCTTCTACGCCGACCTGGCGCGGGCCGGCATGGCCGACAACGCCTTGGCCGTCACCTTCTCCGAATTCGGCCGGCGGGTGAACGAAAACGGCAGTGCGGGCACCGACCACGGCAGTGCGGCACCCCTGTTCGTGTTCGGCGACGGCGCCCTCGGCGGGTTCCATGGTGCCGCGCCCGACCTGGGCAACCTGGATGCCGCCGGCAACCTGAAATTCGATACCGACTACCGCTCCGTATTCGCCACCCTGCTGCGCGACTGGCTCGGCGT
>JANJTJ010000022.1 GCA_024711145.1 Balneolales bacterium | reverse complement strand
TCCGCCTTCCGCGAAGTGAGCAACAGCGAGATCCGCCGCAGCACCGTCGGGATACAGGTGGAAGACGGGGTCATACCACAGACCTATTCCGGCAACCTGATCGAGTTGAACAGCAACCACGGCATCGTGAACAACTCCACTGTGCCGCGCCACGAGCTGACCTACGTGGGCAACCGGTTGTTCGACAACGGCGGCGAGGGCATCGTCACCAGCCGTGCCACCTTCATCGACAACACCTTCGCGCGCAACCGGCACGCCATCGGCTACTGGCAGCGCCTGGGGTACCGATATACCGACAACAACGGGGTGGACGGCAACGTGTTCGAGGCCAACACCTACGACCAGGCCATCGCCTTGCATGCCTATGGCCTGCGCGACACCCTATCCACCGCCATGCCGGAGGCCATCGACCAACCCGTGTACCACGTGGTCGCCAACGGCAGCACGAGCATACCGACCGATGCCCAACTGACGGTGCGCCCGGGCGTGATATTGAAATTCTTCCCGAACCAGTACCTGGGGGTCGGCGGCACCCTGTATGCCGTAGGTACCGAGGAAGCTCCCATCACCTTCACCAGTTACCGCGACCACGCCGCCGGAGGCAAGACCAACCTGGCGGCCGACACGGTATCGGCCAAGGCTGGCGACTGGGGTTACATGTACACCCAGAACGTGAATGCCCGCAACACCAAACTTTCGCATGTACGCATCGCTTTCGGCCAGCGCGGGTTCGAGATCGGACATCCGATGGATTCCACCTTCACGCATCTGCATATCCACAACCACAGCGCGTACGGATTGGTGGTGTACAACCGGTTGGTGCTGGAAGACAGCCGCATCATCCGGGCCGGTTCGCACGGCATCTACACACCGGCGGCCGAGAGCGATGTGGCCGTCCGGCGTACGGAAATCGCCCATCACAGCAGCCACGGGTTGTACAGCAACACCGCTAACGGCGGGTTCCGCGAGGTATCCGGTGCGCACATCCATCACAACCAGATCGGTATCGGGGTGGAATTCACCACCATCCCCTCCTCGTACGTGTTCAACACCATCGAACACAACCGGGACCACGGCATCTGGCACAATGCCAAGAACGATGCGGCCGACACCCTGCTCATCGTGGGCAATTCGTTGATCCGGCACAACGCTTCGGCCGGCCTGGTGACCTCCCGCGCCTATGTGACCAACGACAGCATCTATGGCAACGCCTTCCCCATCGGCCATGTGGGGCAGTTGTCCAAAGCGGGCACCATCAACGAACAGGGCAATCTGTACCTGGACAACGTGATCGAAGACAACCTGCACAACGAGGTGCATTTCCTGAGTACGCCCATGTCGGGCATCCTGGGTGGTACCCATTCCTCCGCCACCGACCGACCGGTGTACTATTCGAACGGAACCGTGCGGGTCAACAACGGGGATTCCCTCATCGTGGCCGCCGGCAGCATCCTCAAGTTCGACCAAGGCGGGGCTCTGCAATCGAACGGACGGCTGAGCGTGCGCGGCACCGCCAACCGGAAAGTGGTGTTCACCTCCTGGCGCGACGACACCTACGGTGGCGACAGCAACCGCGACAGCACGGCCACCATACCGGCCCGCAGCAACTGGACCTACATCTATCTGAACGGCAACGAGAACAACGAGAGCCGCTTGCGCCACGCCATCGTTCGGTATTCGGCCTACGGGACGTACACCAGCAACAACACCGCTCAGATCGATTCCTCCGCATTCTCGAATTCGCAGAACGGCATCTTCATCGAATCCGGCTCGCCTGTGATCCGGGGCAACGACATCCACACCAACGCCCGGGGCATCTATGCCGCCAGCTACGGCAGCGGAACCGTCATCAACCTGAACAACATCTGGAACAACGATGAAGGCCTGTACAACGCCAACGCCGGCCCCTTGAACGCCATCAACAACTATTGGGGCAGCGAGACGGGTCCGCTGGTGACCACCGGATCCGATCTGAACCCGGGCGGCCAGGGCAACCGGATCACCGTAGCCGGCGGTTCCGTGAACTACCGGCCCTTCCTGGTGGCCCGCACCGGTATCCAGATCGGCGATGTGACCCGCAACGGCACCATCTCCGCCTTCGACGCCTCCACCGTGCTGCAGAGCCTGGTGGACCTGGTGACCCTCGACGCCGGCCAACAGGCCGCCGCCGACGTGACCGGAGACGGCACCATCAGTTCCGTGGACGCTTCCTACATCCTGCAATATGTGGTAGGTCGCATAACCGGCTTCCCGGGCCTGGGCAAAACGCCGGCCGCCGACCTGGCCACCGCCTTCCGCTACGAAGCGGTGCAGGCCGCCGGTGTGGTGGACATGAAAATCGTGCTGGACAGCCCCATCGGAATCCTGGGCACCGAACTGCACCTGGCCTATCCCACCGACCGCATCGCCGGGGTGGAGGTGATAGCCGCCGAGGCCAGCGCCGACTGGACCCTGCAGCGCAACCTTGAGGACGGCCTGCTGAAACTGGCCTATGCCGGCACGGCGCCCGTCACCCAGGGCGACCTCATCCATCTGCGGTTCACCCTGCAGGACGGTGTGGATACCCCGGTTGCCCGCCAGCTCCAGCCGGTCCGTTTCAAACTGAACGAAACAGACCTGACCGAAGCGCTGGGTGCCGAAGTGACCTCCACCGAGGAGGATCTCCGGGCCTATGAGTTCGCATTGGAGACCAATTACCCGAACCCCTTCAACCCGACCACCCGGATCCGTTGGACCCTGGATGCCGGCCGCGAAACCACCCTGAAAGTGTATGACATCCTCGGCCGGGAAGTCGCCGTGCTGGTGGATGGGTACTTGCCGGCTGGTCGCCATCAGGTCGTCTTCGACGCCGGCGCCCTCACCAGCGGAGTCTATGTGTACCGCCTGCAATCCGGCAACCAGGTCCGCACCGGAAAGATGACCTTGGTGAAGTGAGGATCCACCCATGAAGCGGATCTTCCTACTCATCGCCATCGCCCTCGGGGCGGCGGGCGGCGGTTTCGCCCAAACCCGGACGGTGTCCCTACCGGACACCGCCGGGGTGCCGGGCACCGTCATGCAATTGCCGGTCCGCATCGGCGGGGTTCTGCCGGCCGACGGAGTCACCTCGGCCCAATTCACCTTCACCTATCCCGAATCCCAGTTCGAACTGTTGGGTGTTTCCTTGACCGGAACCCTGCTGGAAGGAACCGGTACGGCCGAATTCAGCGCCAATCTGAAACGGGTGGCCGTGGCCACGCCCGACACCCTCTCGGGCGATGGCGTGCTGTTTCTGTTGAACCTGCGCATCCGGCCTTCGGCGGGCAAATATGCCACCCATGCCATCGGGTTTTCCGAGGCACAGTTGAATGAAGGCGTACCCGCCCTGGCTACCGATGCCGGCAGCATCCGGGTCAAAGGCATCACGCTGCAACCGGGTTTCGTGAACAACCTGTTGCTCACCGATACCCTGGCATTCGGCCTGACCGGCGACGGGCTGGCACCCTACAGCTGGAGCGTGAGCAATTCGGACATCGCCACCATCGGGTCGGACGGAGTGCTGCGCCCGCAGACGCTCGGTTTCGTGCGGGTATTGGTGCAGGACGCCCAAGGTCTGCGCGATTCCACCAACCTGTTCCGGATCCAACCGGCGGCGTTGGCCGATTTGGAAATCGCCATGCCCGACACCACCATCCGGCAGACCCGCGAGCTGCGGTTGCCGGTGCGCACCACCGACCTGACCGGAATCGGTGCCACCTCCGTGGAGATGGTGCTCGAGTACAACCCGTCGGCGCTCACCTATCTGGGTCTGGACACGACCGGTGGCAAATTGCAGACCGGTGCGCCCTTGGTGGCCCATGTGGCGGCAAACCGTATCCGTATCGCCTATGCGGCCGACACGCCCTTCGAGGGATCGGGGACGTTGTTCGCCTTGCGGTTCCGGGTGTCGGCCACATACCAAGGTGGCACCACCGTGAGTTTCGTCGAGGCGGTTTTCAACGAAGACCTCTTTCCGGAACGGGACCACGCCTCGGTGAACATACAGGCCGCACCGCCCATCAGCATCACACCCAATCCGGTACACACCACCCCGGGCCGAACGGTGGCCTTGCAAGTGGGCGGGCAAGGCACCCCGCCCTACACCTATGAGGTGGAAACACCCGGTGTGGTGGAGCGCAACGGCGCGGAACTCACCGGCCTGATGCGGGGCACCACCCGTGTGCGGGCCGTGGATGCCGAAGGGTTCCCTTCGCCTTGGGTGCCAGTGGAAGTATTCGATGTGGAAGCCCGCCTACCCGACACCACGGTGGTCTATCCGGATACCATGCGTATCCCGCTCACCGTCGAATCGCTCACCGGCCTGGGAGTCACCTCCATGGAAGCCGTCATCCGGTTCGATTCCACCCTCTTCCGCTGGTTGGACGCGGAAGCGGGTGCCTTGACCGCCGGAATGACCATGGAAACCGAACGCCAGGGCAACGACATCCGGGTGGCTTTCGCCGGCACGGCCGACGTGGCCGGTGCCGGTACCGTGCTGCAGCTTCGGTTTCTGCCGCGATCGGGCACAGGCAATCTGGTGCGCATGCCGCTGACCCTCGTGCGGCTGCGGTTCAACGAGGCGTCTGCCACTACCGCCACGGCCCAGCTCATCGGCGGCGGCATCACCAACGACTGGAACTGGCAGCCTCCCTCCGCACCGAAGAACCTGATGGCCGAAGCGGGCGGCGGGGTCGAAATCGGGGTGCTTCTCACCTGGGAAACGCCCGATACCAACGGCGGCCGCCCCATCACCGACTATGTGGTCGAATACCGCGACACCAGTGCCGCAACCGCCGAATGGACCGTATTCAACGATGGCGTATCCGCAGAGACCATGGCCTTCGTCACCTCCCTGCCCTTCCGCTCCGTCTATGCCTTCCGGGTAGCGGCGGTGAACAGTGTGGGTAGGGGCGCCGATTCCGCACCCGACACCCTCAGTTGGGGATTCAGTGAGCCGGGAGCGCCATCGGCGCTGCAGGCCGAACCCGTGCCCGGCACCGAAGTGGTGGTCGCACTCACCTGGCAGGCACCGGCCGATGACGGCGGCTATGCCATCACCGACTATGTGGTCGAATACCGGCGCAGCGGCGATACCGAATGGATACTTGTGGATGATGGCGTATCGGCCGAGCCGGGCGTCGTGATCGGCGGATTGGAAGCCGACCAGACCTACGAGTTCCGTGTGGCCGCGGTGAACCAGCTGGGGAGGGGGCACTTCAACACTCCGGTGAGCGCCACTTCGGTGGATGACCCGATGCCGCTGGAGACCGCCCTGGTGGGCAATTTCCCGAATCCGTTCAACCCGACTACTGCGGTCAGGTATCAGTTGACCGTAGACAGCCGGATCCGACTCGCGGTCTATGATCTGCTGGGGCGGGAAGTGGCGGTCCTGGTGGATGGGGTGATGCCGGCGGGTGCGCATCGGGCCACCTTCGATGCGGCCGGCCTGGCCAGCGGTGTGTACCTCTACCGGCTGGATGCCGATGGGCGCGTATTCACACGGACGATGTTGCTCGTGAAATGAGCCAACCCGCAGCCGCCACGGCGAGCCCCACATAAAAGGGTTCGATACCCGTGGCGGCTTGTGCGCCCGCCATCCACAGCCCGGCCCCCCCCAATGCTGCCGCCAAAGCCGGGGCCCTGTGGCGACCCCCCGGGCGCCCCCCCGCCCACTACCACCCCACCAACCC
>JANJTJ010000017.1 GCA_024711145.1 Balneolales bacterium | reverse complement strand
GTTGTTGTATCCCACCGTCAGGATATCCATCCGACCGTCTCCGTCCACATCGCCCAAGGCCGTTTCCCGCGGTTCCATGCTGCCCGAATAGTTGGTGGCTATGGTATGCGTGTCGAAGCTGATAGAGCCGGTACTGCTGGTATTCCGCATCACCGAAAGGGTGTTGCCCCCGGAGTTGTACGCTACCACATCCGGTTTCCCATCCCCATCCAAATCTCCCACCTGCACGTTGCGCGGTGAGCCGCTGGTGGGGAAGTCCTGCCGGGGTGCCAGATCGGCCGCCGAGAAGGCCCCACCGGCATGCCGGTTGCGGTACACCGACACGCCGCCCGGGGAACTCTGGTAGCCATGCACCAGATCGGGTTTGCCATCACCATCCAGATCCACCAGTTGCCCGGCCCAACGGATGCGGTTGCCGGTTTCCAGTTTCACGAATTGGGATGTGGTCGGGTAGCTGGGGAAGGATGCGGCCCCCAGGGGATCGGCATCATAGACGACCCCGAACGCCTGCCTGGACACCACCGAACGGCCGCTTCGGGTTACCGTGACCGGCCCGAAGCCGGCTCCCAACGGCACCGAGACCGTAAGCTCCGTGCTCGAGGCCGCGGTCACCTGCCCGGCCACGCCCCCGAACCAGACCTGGTGGTCGGCCGCGTTGGTGCCGAAACCGGCCCCCGATATGGTAACGGTGCTGCCCACCACGCCGCTTGTCGGCGAAATGCCGGTTATGCGATGGCTGTGCGCGATCGGCACCGTGGATGCCTCCAACACCACGCCGTTCATCAAAGCGGCGTTGTGCGCCGCATCGAAATTGACGGCGGCGATGAGGCCGCCCGGCAACGGGGTCGCCATGGGCACGGCGTAGGCGTTCTGGATCTGCGCCTGGGATCGGACTTCGCTCCAGAGCCGGATCTCATCAACCGAACCCGCCAGTTTCGGCAGACCGGATGTGGTCGTGGTACCGATCAACCACCGGTCCCCACCGGTCCAGGACCTATGGAATGCGGAAGAGCTCGCATCCAACACCCCGTTGACATACAATCGCATGGTGCCGGGGCTGCCGTTCTCGGCCACCGCCGCCACATGCACCCATTGGCCCACGGTGAGCACGGTGCTGCCCGTCAGGGTGACCACCGAATAATTCCATTCGATCCCGCCGGTCATATCGTCCAGGATCTTGTATTCCAACCGGCCATCGGATCGGATGCCGAGCAGGTTGGACCATTGGCCCGCTTCGAACCCGACCGCGTTCGTGCGGATGGCCAACGTCTGGTTGAAGGACGCCGGTTTCACCCAGAATTCGAGGGTGACATTGTGCCGATAGGGACCATCGGCGATCACCAGATGGTCGTCAATCCCGTCGAATGTGGCCATGGTGCCCGGTTGGGCCGCCAATGGCAAGGTGGTTGCAAGCGCCACCAGTAGCTGGGCGGATAGAGACTTCATAGGTAGTCTTAATTGACCACATGTCACCCGCACAACCTATCCGTGTTATCCATGAAATCACTAAGGGTTTCCCCTGAGAACCGGCCTTCGGAAATCCGGTCGGGATTCGGATCACCGGATTCGTCCGACGGACAAATTCGGTACCTTCCGACATGGCACTTCCCAAGCTCAACATCGACGATTTCCTCCAGTTCGAATCGCTCCTGAACGAGGACGACCGGATGATCATGGAGACGGCGCGTGAGTACGCGCAAACCCGCCTCGAACCCCGCGCCTGCCGCGGCAACCAGGAAGGCATCTTCGACGAGGAGATTCCCCGCGAGATGGCCGAACTGGGCCTGCTCGGTTCCACCATCGCCCCGGAATACGGGGGCGTGGGCGCCTCCTACACGGCCTACGGGCTTATCGCCCGCGAAGTGGAACGGGTCGATTCGGCCTACCGCTCCTTCATGTCGGTGCAAAGCTCGCTGGTGATGTATCCGATTTCGGATTTCGGCACCGAGGAGCAGAAACGGAAGTACCTGCCCAAATTGGCCAGCGCCGAGATGATCGGCTGTTTCGGCCTCACCGAACCCGACCACGGGTCCGACCCCGGCTCCATGGTCACCACGGCCCTCAAAGTGGATGGTGGCTGGATCCTGAACGGGGCCAAAATGTGGATCACCAATTCGCCGATCGCCGATATCGCCATCGTTTGGGCCAAAGCCAAAGAGAAGAAATCGGATGAGGGCGTTATCCGCGGGTTCATCGTGGAACGCGGCACCAAAGGTTTCGGCACCCCGGTCACCCACAACAAGATGTCGCTACGTGCCAGCTGGACGGGTGAAATCACCCTGGAAGACTGCTTCGTGCCCGACGAGAACCTGCTGCCCGGGGTAACCGGCCTCAAGGGTCCGTTCAGCTGTCTGAACAACGCCCGCTACGGCATCGCCTGGGGCGTTATCGGCGCCGCCGAGAACTGCTACCACCGCGCGCGCACCTACACGCTGGAACGCAAACAGTTCGGCAAGCCGTTGGCCGCCAACCAGCTCATTCAGACCAAACTGGCCAACATGGCCACCGACATCACCGCCATGCAGTTGCTGGCCTGGCGCCTGGGTACGCTCAAAGACCAAGGCCAGGCCCACCCGACCATGATCTCCCTGGCCAAGCGGAACAACTGCGGCAAAGCCCTGGAAATCGCCCGCGTATCGCGCGACATGCACGGCGGCAACGGCATCACGGGCGAATACCGGGTGATCCACCATATGGTGAACCTGGAGTCGGTGAACACCTACGAAGGCACCTTCGATATCCACGGCCTCATCCTGGGCCGCGACATCACGGGTATCCAGTCGTTCACTCCCCTGGGCTGACCGCTGCCGACCGGATCCGCGTGCCGTTGGTCATGCGGTCCACCACCTCCATTCCCTCGACCACCTCGCCACAGATGGTGTAGTTCCGGTCGAGGTGGGGCATGTCTTGCAGCATGATGAAGAACTGACCGCCCTCGGTATCGCGGCCCGATGAGGCCACGCCCACTTTCCCCCGGGTGAAGGCCAGACCGGCCGCCTCGGTGGGCAGCGTGAAGGGCGGGTCGGCCCGGGTGCCGGCCACGAACTGCCCGCCCTGCACCACGAAATTGGGTATGACCCGATGGAACCAGGAACCGGTGTAGGATCCGGCCAGGGTGGCTGCGATGAAACCGGTGACCGTGGCGGGTGCGGCGTCCGGATAGAGCACCATGCGTACGGTGCCCAGATCGGTGACCAAGGTCCATACCGGGCGCCGGCCGAACCGGGCCAGCAGGTCGGCATCGGCGATGAGCAGCCCGTCGGTGCCGCGGTTGTGCACGGCGATGGAATCGAGCACGGCGCGGTACCGGAGCGAATCGTCGGCACCGAACCGGCTCTGGGAGGCCAGTATGCCCACGGCGGTGGCCGCTACACGCAAGTCGGCATGTTCCACGTACCGGCGCAGGTGCCGTTCGGCGGCCTCGGTAAGCGGCAGGCTTTCGCCCAGATAGGTCACGGTCTGCCAAGCCGCCACGGTGTTGCGGTCCAGACTGTCGATTTCGGAAGGCAGTCCGGTCAGGCGCAACGCATCCAGCGTGAGGTACGGGTCGGTGGGAAACACGCCGGCCGGTATGCGACCCAGCGCCGCGGCGCGGTCTGCCGTGGCCACCACCCGCAAGGCGGCTATGCGCACCGCCTCATGCGTGGTGGTTTCCGCCACATGCAAGGCCAGGCGCTGCCCGTTGGCGGTGTGCGGTCGGGCCGACAGTAGGTCCATGAGTTCCTTGACCACCGACGGATTGGTGTGGGTGGCCAATTCCGCCACGGTCTCCCACTCCGTCAGGGACCATTCGGGCATGCGGTTGAGGGCCCGCAGAGCCTCCACCGCGAAACGGGTGTCGTGCGCGGACCAATCCTGCCCGGCCAGCCAGGGCGACAGACCGGTGTGGCCGGTTTTGCCCAGAATACCCACCACGTACTGGCGCGCTTCCGGCTCCGACAACCGCCCGAACAACGCCTGCTGTTGGGCTTGTGTGAGCACCGGCCGGGGTAGGCGGTAGAACCCGTAGAGCGCTTCCACCGGCACCCGGGATGCGATGAGACGGTCGTAGAGGGCTTCGTCGGGCGGAAGTACCAGGTTCAGGCGCGATATGGCCAGGGCCACCGCCCGGTTCACTCCGTCGGTGGCTTGGGGATCGAACCGCGTGTTCAGGAACGCGCGGCTGACGGCATCGCCGGTTTTGCCCAGCACCAGGGCCAGATGGGCGCGCTCGGCCGCACGGTCGTGCCAGAGCGCCTCCACCAGGCGCAGGGTGTCGGCCGGCAGCCGTTGCTGGCTGAGGGCGAACCAGGCTTCGGCCGAGCCGTCGGCCGCCACCCGACCGAACAGACCCAGCGAATCGGGCACGTCCATGTTGCCCAGGCCGGTCCAGGCCAAGGCACGCACTTCGGTGTCGGCCGAGGTGGTCAGCACCAACAACTGTGTGGCGTTTCGGGCGCTTCGGGCCTCATACACCGCCTCCAATCGGGATACAGTAGCCGAAGGGCGGGTACCCGCACAGGCGGAAAACACCATCATCATCCCGAAAAAAAGAATTGACCTTCTCATGGATTGTTCATTTATTGCACATATTCCACACAGTACCTGGAGCCATGGATAACGTACAGCTAACCGGCAAACAAAAGAAGTTCCTCGACTACATCGTGCGCTACCGGCAGGAGCAGGGCATCTGGCCCACCTACCGCGAAATCGCCGACGAATTCGGGTTCCGATCTCCCAACAGCGTCACGCAGAATCTGCAGGCCCTGCTCAAGAAAGGCTATCTGGTGAAGGGGGAAGACCAGGAGTACGAGCTGCACCCCCGGTACCTGAAGAAACGGGCGGTGAGTCTGGAACCCCGCATGGCGGAACCGGAGGAAGCCGGCATTCCGGTTCGGGGGATCATCGCGGCCGGATCCTTGCAGGAAGCGGTGGAAGCCAACATGGGCACCATCACCCTACGCCATCTGTTCCCCAATCTGAACAAACTCTTCGCATTGCGGGTGTCGGGCATGTCCATGAAAGATGCCGGCATCTACGATGGGGATTTCGTGCTGCTGGTGGACGACGACGTGAAGGACGGTGACATCGGTGCCGTGATGTACAACGGAGAGACCTCCCTGAAACGGGTGTTCTACGGCCGGAACGGCTTGCGCCTGGAACCGGCCAACGACGCCTACTCGCACATCCGCATCTCACCCGATGTGTTCGAGGAAGTGCGGGTGATCGGCAAATACGTGGGTCATGTGAACCGCGGCGGGATTTACAACCGCATGCGCGAAAGCTGAGCAGCTTTCACGACCATTTCCCACTTGTTTCCGACTCCGTTGCGCCATAACTTTCCGGTCTATCCCTGAATCATTTCGTTTTCCGGCATCATGATCGCAATCGTTGAAATCGGCGGCCACCAGTACAAAGTCCAGAACGGACAGACGCTGTTCGTGGACCGTCAGAACATCCAAGGCGAAAAACTCGCTTTCGAGAAAGTCCTGTTGGTTCAGGACGCCACTGGTGCCGTGAAAGTGGGTACGCCGGTCGTAGCCGGCGCCAAGGTGGAAGCCACCCTGCTGGGTGAGGCCAAAGCCGACAAACTCATTGTCTTCAAGAAGAAACGTCGCAAAGGATATCAGAAAGAGACCGGCCACCGCCAGAAGCTTTCGCGCATCCGCATCGACGCCATCACCGCGTAACCGTCCAGGACCCATCCCACCATGGCTCACAAGAAAGGCGGCGGCTCTACCCGTAACGGCCGCGACTCCCACAGCAAACGCCTCGGCGTCAAGAAATTCGGCGGCCAGACCGTGCTCGCCGGCAATATCATCGTCCGCCAGCGCGGGTCCACCTTCCACCCCGGCGACAATGTCGGTATGGGCAAAGACTACACGCTGTTCGCTTTGGCAGAAGGCCGCGTAGCCTTCCGCAAAGGCAAAAACGATCGTCAATTCGTCTCGGTGGTTCCCGCCGAGGCCTGAAACCCTTCGTTGTTGGTTAGAGTGGGCCCGTCGGCTTCGGTCGGCGGGCTTTTTTTATGCCTATTTTCGATGCCATGCCCCATTTTCCGCTTTCCGGCCTCGAACCGCTGGCCGCGCATTCGATCTACTGCATCGGTCGCAATTACGCCGAGCACGCCCGCGAACTGAACAACCCGATACCCGAATCTCCTGTCGTTTTCACCAAACCGACGGCCTCCCTGCTGGCTTCGGGCGGCACGGTACTCATACCCGATTCGACCGACGACGTGCACCATGAGACCGAACTGGTGGTGGCCATTGGCACCGGTGGCAAGCACATTCCCGTCGCCGAGGCCTGGACGCACGTGGCCGGCCTGGCGGTCGGCCTGGACATGACCGCCCGCGACGTGCAGAGCCGCCTCAAGGAGAAATCGCATCCCTGGGATCTGGCCAAAGGGCTCGACACCTTCGCGCCCATCGGCAATTTCGTGCCGGTTGCGGCCTTTCCCAACCCCGACGCCATCGGGCTAACGCTGCACGTGAACGGGCAGCTCCGGCAGCAGGGCTCCACGGCCGACATGCTGCATCCCGTTCCGGCCCTCATCGCCTACCTCAGCCGGCATTTCACCCTGTATCCGGGCGACCTCATCTTCACCGGTACTCCGGCCGGTGTGGCCCGTGTGCTTCCCGGCGACCGTCTCGAAGCCCGATTGGCCGAGGGCGTCTCCGCCCTGGCCGTGTCCGTGGCCCGCGCATGACCCTCGTCCTCGGGGTACTGTTGCTGGTGTTCGGCATCCGTCCACCCTGGCTGGCGCCATCGGTACGGTATCTGCCCCCCATCGACACCACCCTCTACGTTTCGTCCACCTTCGCCGAAACCCGTGCGGCCCATTTCCATGCGGCGCTCGATTACGGCACCTATGGACGCACCGGCTATCCGGTGTACGCCTCGCGCAGCGGCGTCATCAGCCGGGTGGCCATATCGCCGCTGGGCTACGGCCTCGCCCTTTGGCTCAGACATGAGGACGGATCTTCCACCCAATACGCCCACCTGGACCGGTTCCACCCGCGCATCAACGCCCTGGTGGATTCCATCCGACTGGCCGAATTCGTGTACCTATTCGACCGGAACGTGGAAATCCACAACCTCCGCTTCCGTGCCGGAGAGATCATCGCCTGGAGCGGAGACACCGGTGCGGGTCCGGCCCATCTGCACTTCGAGATCCGATCACCCGACAACCATGCGGTGAATCCGTTCCTGGTCGGTTTCGACATGCCCGATGCGGTGGCGCCGGTCATCCAGGGGTTGGCCGTGGAACCCCTGGCCGAACACACCCGCATCCTGGGGAAGCGGGAAATCCGTGAAGTGCGCGTGTCGGCCGATGGCAACCAGTACCGGTTCCCGGATATCCGGGTGACGGGTCCGGTCGGGCTGGCCGTTCAGGCCAGCGACCGCTCCGACAACCGACGCAACGTATATGCCGCCTACAGCATGGAACTGTTGGTGGGAGGGCGTACGGTATTCGTCTCCACGGCCGACAGCTTCCGGTTCGAAGACCAGTACATGATGCAGCTCGACCGCATATTTCCCATACTGAGGGCAACCCGGCGCGCCTACCAGCGCCTGTACACTCACGACGGCAACACCACCCCCTTTTACCGCACCTCGGGTAACGGTGGGCGCCTGAACCTGCCGAACGGGCGCCACGAGGTGCGCATCCGGGTTCGCGATTTCCATGGCAATACCGCCGAATTGGCCGGCGCCCTGGTGGTGGAACCCTACCTGGGGTCCGAGCCGGAAGCGGTTGTGCTGAACGGTCACCTCCCGTTCATTCCGGAAGCCGGAGGCGACCTCACCCGGCTGGATACCCGTTTCACGCCTTTCCACAACTGGTTGGTGGTACGCCAACGCCTGGATTCGGTATGGGTCACCGACCTGAGCCGGACCGGAGGCCGATCCACCCTCTACCCCCGCCTGGAAGCCGGAGACGCCATCCTGCTCAAAGACGATGTGCTCATCGGGGAAAACACCTTCCATCGGGTGTATCCGGGTCGGGACCAACGGCTGTTCAGTTTCGACGGCCGCATGCGCCTGCAATTCGGTCCCCAGGCCGTGTACGACACCCTCAGCCTGGCATTCGGGTACGAGTGGCAGAACGAGCGGCCGCTCATGACGGTCTGGCAGCCGTTGGAACCGTTCCGGCGGGCCTTCCAGATCGGCTTCCGGCTCCCCGAAACCAGCTCTCTGCAACCGGGTTGGGGCGTTTACGCCATTTCCGGAACCGGAGACCGCGCCCGCTACGCCTTCCTGGGCGGGCGGCGCGACGGAGACTGGGTACTCGGCACCACCTCGGCGGCCGGCCGGTTCACGGTTCTGGTGGATTCCATAGCGCCCTCCATCACCACACCGACCATCGCCCGCAGGGGAAGGGAGTTCGTGGTCAACATGCGGATCAGCGATCCCATGTCGGGCATCAATTGGAATTCGGCATCGGTCTGGGTGAACGGGGAAAGGGGCATCCCCGAAACCGATGGGGCTTCACGGCTGACCTACTCGCGCCCGGGGTTCAGGCCCCAGGCGCGGAACGAGGTCCGTGTGGTGATCTACGACCGCCAGGGCAACCGGGCGGAACGTACGTTCACCGTCAATTACCGATAGGCGATGAATCCGATTTCGACCAAGGCGTTTTTCGGAAGCGTCTTGACCGCAACCGTTTCGCGGGCGGGCGGATTCGACGGGAAATGGCGCCCGTAGATGGCGTTCACCGCCGCGAAATCGGACATATCGGCCAGGAAGATGGTGCATTTGATCACCTTGTCGAAGGAGCTGCCGGCCGATGCCAGCACCGCACCGATGTTCTTCATGACCTGTTCGGCCTGGACCTCCACCGACGTACCGGCGAATTCCATGGTAACGGGGTCGAGACCGATCTGGCCCGAACCGTAAATGATGCCGTTGTGCTCTACCGCCTGCGAGTAGGGACCGATGGCTTTGGGTGCGTGGTCGGTATGGAGAATTTCTTTCATGATGGGGCGTTTTTTGTCATTGGGAGCGCTTCTGGGTACTTTCCGGAACTTACCATTTCTCTGTCATCCTAAGACTACCCGTATGAAATCCATGCTGTCCCGGCTCGGTGTCGTGGCCTTGTTGACCACCCTGCTGCTCAACTGCGGCGGAGACCCGAACATCGAATCGGCCAAATTGAACCTGAGCCGGAAAGATTATGTGAAGGCGCTCGAATCCATCGATACCGCCATCGAAACCAATCCGGCGAACCCGTTGGCTTGGTACTACCGCGGGTATGTGCTGAGCGAACAGGGCAAAAGCCGCCCGGCCGCCGAACGTGCCGAGTATTACACCCAGGCCGATGCCGCCTTCACCGAAGCCGAAAAACTCTATGAAGCCGCTCCCAGCGCCGGAAAAGAGTATGCCCTCATCGACGTGATGCGCACGAACATCTGGGTGGAGGAGTACAACGCCGCCATCGGCCAGCTCCAGGGCGACGAAGCCAAGACCGACGAGCAGTACGCCCTGAGCCTGGTGCATCTGGACAACGCCTTCGCCATCCAGCCCGATTCCATCTCCACGCTCGACATCGCCGGCGAAGTGCACCTGATGCGCAACGACTACGAGGCCGCCCTGACCTCCTTCCAGCAGGCCGCCAACAGCGGTGCGCCCGAGCCCTTCCGCTATGTGCGCCTGGGTCAGTTGTTCGTGCAGATGCAACGCTACGACGAAGCCATCACCGCCCTCACCGAAGGTCGCACCAAATTCCCCGGCGACCTGGAGATCACCCAGGGCATGGCCGACGCCTACCTGCAGAAAGGCGACACCGAGAACGCCATTGCCGTACTGCGCGAGTTGATCACCGTTGAGCCGGAAAACGCCCAATACCGCCTGGTGTACGCCATCCAGATCTACGACATCACCACCGGCCTGGCCGATGAGATCCGTGCCCTGAACGGTTCCATCGAGGAAACCAACCGGATGATCCGCGAGGAAGAGCGCAAAACCCGCCCCGACCGCAGCCTGTTGACCAACTACCGTGCCACCCGCGACGGGTATATGGCCGATGTGGCCCGGTTGGAATCCCGTTCCGACGACCTCACCGCCCAGGCCGAAGTCGAATTGAAGAAAGCCGTGGAACTGAACCCGACCGATGCGCGCCCCTACTACGTGTTGGGCATCATCAACCAGAACCGGGCATCGGCCGCCTTCGACAAACGGAATGCCACCGAAGACAACGCGAAAGCCAACGAGTTCGACGCCATGGGCAAGAAATTCCTCGAGGATTCCCTGCCGAACTACGAGAAAGCCGCCGAACTCGACCCCGAGAACACCGAGTACTGGCTGTCCCTGTTCCGTGTGTACACGGCCTTGGGCATGACCGACAAAGCCCTCGAAGCCCAGCAGAAAGCCGGCCTCTGAGGCCGGTACGGACCGGGAATCCATAGGGCGGGGAAGCGCTTTCAGCGTTACCTTACACCCTATGGATTCCTTACGGTTCAACAGCCTGGTCATCCATGCCGGGCAGGCTCCAGAAGCCACCTCCGGGGCGGTTATGCCCCCCATCTTCCAAACCTCCACCTATGCCCAAGAGGCGCCGGGGGTTCACCAGGGGCATGAATACGCCCGGGTAACCAACCCCACGCGCAGCGCCTTGGAAGCCTTGCTGGCCGGCTTGGAGAACGGCACCGACGCCATGGCCTTCGCCAGCGGATGCGCCGCCATGGATGCCCTGCTCAAGATCCTGCGGCCCGGCGACGAAGTGCTCTCCGTCAACGACCTGTACGGAGGCACCTTCCGGCTCATGACCAAGGTGTTCGAGCCGTACGGCATCCGATTCCGCTTCCTGGACCTCACCGACCTGGACGCCCTGAAAGCCGCACTCACCGAGCGTACCCGTATGGTGTGGATCGAGACGCCCACCAACCCCCTGCTCAACATCGTGGACATAGCGGCCGTGACCACCATCTGCCGGGCGCATTCGCCCCGGGTGATCACCGTGGTGGACAACACCTTCGCTTCGCCCTACCTGCAGCGCCCGTTGGATCTCGGGGCCCACGCCGTTGTGCATTCCACCACCAAATACCTGGGTGGCCATAGCGATGTGGTGGGTGGCGCCGTCATCACCTCCGACCCCGAACTCATCGAACATGTCCGGTTCCAGGTCAAAACCACCGGCGCCGTTCCGGGTCCGATGGATTGCTACCTGGTGTTGCGGGGCATCAAGACCTTGAGCGTGCGCATGGAGCGGGCGTGCCGGAACGCCGCCGACCTGGCCGAGTGGCTCAACAACCATCCCGATGTGAAATCGGTGAACTGGCCCGGATTCCCCGGCCATCGCGGGCACGAGATCGCCAAACGCCAGATGACCGATTTCGGAGCCATGGTCTCCTTCACCCTGAAACAGGACGACGTGCCCAGCGCGCACCGGTTCATGAGTGCCACCCGCGTGTTCACCCTGGCCGAAAGCCTGGGCGGGGTGGAATCCCTCATCTCCCATCCGGTCAGCATGACCCACGCCTCCATTCCCCGGGAGCAACGCCTTCAAGCCGGTTTGGGCGATTCCCTCATCCGCCTATCGGTCGGTATCGAAGATGTGGACGACCTGAGGGCCGACCTCCAGCGCGCCTTCGATTCGCTCCGCTGACCATGTGCCGAGGCCTGCTCGTCGTGTTCGCCCTGTTGGCGGGTTCCTGCACCAACCCGTTCGCACCGGGTACGGCCGACGGCAACGTGCTCGACGACATCCTCGGCGACCCCACCACCCTGGACGGCTTCTACACCCGATTCCAGAACGCCTACCAACTGCGCGACAGCAGCCTCTACGGGCCCCTCATCGACCCCGCGTTCCGGTTCACCTACCGCGACCCCGAACTGAACACCGACATCAGCTGGGGGCGCACCGAGGAATTGTATTCCACCACCCGGCTGTTCGAAAGCGCCCGCGACATCCAGCTCCAATGGAACCAGGTGATCGAGCGGTTCGAGAACGGCGACCGTACCCAGGCCCAGGTCTTCCGCCGGTTCAACCTGTACGTCGTGCTCAACGACGCCAGCAGCTACCGCACCGACGGCGCCACCAATTTCATCCTAACCCGTGCCGACAGCACCGCACCCTGGCGGTTGGTTGCCTGGCGCGACGAATCCGAAATCTGACTCCATCATGAAAGACGTCGTCATTCTGGCCGCGGGCCGTACGCCCATCGGTTCCTTCGGGGGGCAACTGGCCTCCCTCACCGCTCCCGAACTGGGGGCCACAGCCATCGGCGGCATCCTCAAATCGGCCGGTGTGTCTCCCGAAGCCGTCGATGAAGTCATCATGGGCAACGTGCTCAGCGCCGGCGTGGGCCAGGCCCCCGCACGTCAGGCCGCGCTCAAGGCCGGCCTGCCCGATGCCACCGTGGCCACCACCGTCAACAAGGTTTGCGCCAGCGGCATGAAAGCCGTCATGATGGCCGCCAACCAGATCCGCCTGGGCGAAAGCCGCACCGTAGTGGCCGGCGGCATGGAAAGCATGACCAACGTGCCCTTCTACCTGCCCCAGCAGCGTTTCGGCAACAAACTCGGCCATGTGCAAGCCCAGGACGGTATCCTCAAGGACGGCCTCTGGGATGTGTACAAAGACTACCACATGGGCAACGCCGCCGAGCTCTGCGCCACCGAATGCGGCTTCAGCCGGACCGACCAGGACGACTACGCCGTCGAATCGTACCGACGCAGCCTCCAGGCCCGCGACAACGGTTGGTTCGATGCGGAAATGGTGAAGGTGAAGATCCGCGACCGGAAAGGCAACGTGACCGACATCACCTCCGATGAGGAGCTCGCCCGGGTCGATTTCGACAAGATGCGTGCCCTCAAACCCGTGTTCCTCAAAGACGGCACCGTAACCGCCGCCAACGCCAGTTCCATCAACGACGGTGCCGCCGCCTTGCTGCTCACCAGCGCCGATCATGCCGCCACCCTGGGCATCAGGCCCCTGGCCCGCATCGTGAGCCAGGCCAGCGCCGAAAAAGCGCCCGAGTGGTTCACCACCGCCCCCGCCGACGCCATTCCGGTGGCGCTGCAGCGGGCCGGCCTCTCCGTGGCCGACATCGACCTGTTCGAAATCAACGAAGCCTTCGCCGTGGTGGCCCTGGCCAACAACCGCATTCTGGGATTGGATGCGGCCAAAGTGAACGTGATGGGCGGAGCGGTAAGCATAGGGCATCCCATCGGCTGTTCCGGCGCCCGCATCCTGGTCACCCTGCTGCATGCACTTATCCGCACCGGCGGCCGTTATGGCTGTGCAGGCATCTGCAACGGCGGTGGCGGCGCTTCGGCGGTGGTCATCGAACGGCTCGATGCCTGAGTTTGACATTGAAGGGGACGCGGGTTAAGTTTCCGCGTTCCCATTCCTCCACCCAACCGAGAGAGCGTATCGCGACGTCTGCTACCGAATTGAGACCCTGAACCGGTACCCACCGTTCGCATACATCCGTGCCTTTCATCCGCTTTCTCGCTACCGCCGTTCTCTGCTGCGCGCCGCTGTGGTCGGCCGCGCAATCGATCCGCATCGTGGAGGACACCCCCGCGCACACGGTCTACGAGATCCGGAACGACAGCCTGGCCATCGGGCCTTGGATGGATCTGATGGTGCCGGATCCGCCGGGTTCGCCCAGCTGGACCCTCATCGATTCGGACGTCCGCACCGTGAACCGGCGCCACCCCGCTCATGAAGCCCTCGCCACACGGCCCGATACGCCCCTGGCCGAAGCGGTGAACCCCGGCATCCACCGCAAGGAACGGGTGGCCAACGTGCGGATCCATCTGGCACGGCCCACCGCTGTGGCCGACCGCTGGCAGGTGCTGCACCGTGCGCGCATCCGCGTGATCAAGAACCGCACGCTGGCCCGCGAGGCCACCAATCAGAGTTTCAGCCCGGGCACCCCTTTGTCCTCGGGCACCTGGTACCGCATACCGGTCAGCCGTTCCGGCATCCACGCATTGGACCGCGCCTACCTGTCGGCCCTGGGGGTTCCCGTAGCCACCATCGACCCGAAAACCATCCAGATCTGGGCCACCGACGGACACATGCTGCCGAGGCTGAACAGCACCGCCCGTTCCGAGCTCCAGCAGGTTCCGATCCGCGTGGTCGGCGAACCCGATGGCAGCTTCGATGCCACCGACCTGGTACTCTTCTATGCGAACGGACCCGACCGCACCCGGTGGGATGGGGCCCAGCAGAAATGGGTGCAAGACACCCATCTGTATGCGGCCACCCGGTACGTGTTCCTCACGATCGGGTCGGTGCCGGGAACACGGCTGACCCCGGTGGACGGCACCCCGGGTACCGAGATCGGCACCTTCAGGGATTTCATCCATAAAGAACAGAACCTGCGCCAAGCCGACTCCCGCATCAAATCGGGGGCCAACTGGCTGGGGCAGAGTTTCACCACCGAAAGCTTCGCACGTACCCAGGTCGTGTTCAAAGACACCCTGGCCGGTTGGGTTTCCGGAACCACGATCCGGGTGGAAGGGGTGTTCGCCGCCCGTGCCGTGGGCACCAGCTCGTTCGAAGTACGCACCTCCGCGGCCACATTGGGCACGGTTTCCATAGGGTCCGTGGGCGACCTGAACAGCTCCACCGGAGATGTGGCCCGTTTGGGTACGTTCCTGGCCAACCACAACCCCGCCGGGCTGGCCAACGACATCCTGGAGCTCAGCGCGGTCTTTTCGGGTCCGTCCACCGCGCTCGGCTGGTTGGATTACATCCGCGTGTATGCCACACGCGCCTTGCAGGCCGGAAACGGCTACCTGCGCTTCTTCTCGCCCGAAAACGGAACCGGTGGCGATGCCAGCTACCGGCTGTCCGGTTTCGCCGCCGAACCCATGGTGGTGGATGCCACAAATCCGCAGCAACCGGTCTGGTTGCGGGCTACCGCTTCGGGTTCGGCCTGGCTGGTGCATCACAGCGACCAGCCCGGCCGCCAGTTGGTGGCCCAAACCACCTGGTTGCGCCCGGCGGCCGGTATCCGCATCGACAACCAGAACATCCGCGGCACGGTGTCGGACCCCGACTACCTGGTGGTCACCTCCGAAGCATTGCTCGAAACGGCCGAAGAGCTCGCCGCTTACCGCTCGGGCCAGGGATGGCGGCCCTTGGTGGTGACCCAGCAGCAGATCTTCAACGAATTCAGCGGGGGCATGGCCGATCCGGTCGCTATCCGCGACTTCGCCCGTTATTTCTACGAACGGGCCGGCACCGACCCCGCGCGGATGCCTCAACATCTGCTCCTGTTCGGCGACACCCATTTCGATTACAAAGGGCATCTGGGTCCGCAAAACCGGCAGAACCATGTGATCACCTTCCAAAGCGACGAATCGCTCCGGCGGATCGCCACCTACGGTTCCGACGATTACTTCGTACTGCTCGATCCCACCGAGGGGGTGTACGCCCCCACCGGCGACGCCATCGCCACCTTCGAACGCATCGACCTCGGCGTGGGCCGCATCCCGGTGAACACCCGGGCCGAAGCCCGGACCGCGGTCGACAAGATCAGGCGGTACGAAGACCCCGCCACCTTCGGCGATTGGCGTACCGTGGCCACCTTCACCGCCGACGACGAAATCAACGGTTCCCAATCTCCCGAAGGCGACCTGCACATCCTGAACGCCGACGGTACGGCCGAACGCATCGCCTTCGACGAATCGGGCATCCGGGTGAACAAGATCTACCTGATGAGCTATCCGGTTGTGAACAGCCTGTTGGGGCGTTCCGTGCCCGAAGCCAACGCCGCGTTCATCCGGGCCATGAACAACGGCACCCTCTTCATCAATTATTCGGGGCACGGCTCCGAAACCCTGCTGGCTGCCGAAGGCTTGTACCGGAACGAGGATGTGAACCGCCTCACCAACCTGGACCGCCTCACCGTGTTCATCACCGCTACCTGCGAATTCGGCCGGTTCGACAACCCCGAGGAGCAATCGGGAGCCGAAAACCTGGTCCTGCACCCGGCCGGCGGGGCCATCGCCAGTTTCACCACCACGCGGGTCGTGTACACATCCACCCTTACCACGGCCTACAACTACGGGCTGAACATCCAGCTCACCAACGCCATGACCCGCCGCGGCCCCGACGGCCGTCCCAAAACCCTGGGCGAGATTTATCGGGAGACCAAGAACACCGATGTGGGCCTGCATTTCAACAGCCGCAAATTCGTGCTGCTCGGCGACCCCGCCCTACGCCTGGGCCTTCCGGAAGCCCGCATCGCGCTCACCGGGTTGAACGGCATGGTACCCGGCACCTCCTCCATCACCCTGCGCGCCCTGGACGAAGCCCTGTTGGAGGGAAGCGTGCTCTTGCCGAACGGATCGGTAGATACCGGGTTCAACGGTACCGCCAGCATCAAGGTCTTCGATGCCGACCGTTACGTGGAACTGCCCCAGTTCGCCAACCGCAACGTGGACGGTTGCTACCTGCGGGATTGCAGCTACCGCACGCAGAACGATGTGGTGTTCGCCGGTCGGGTAAGCATCGAAAACGGCCGCTTCTCCAGCCGGTTCATCGTCCCCCGGGACATCACCTACTCCGATACCACCGGCCGCATCCTGGTCTTCGGGGCCGGCACAGACCGGGACGCCGCCGGGTCCTGGTCCAATCTGGTACTCAACGGCCGCAACCCGGATGCCGTGGACGACGGCCAAGGCCCGCAAGTCCGCATCTACCTCAACGACCGCCGGTTCGCCGACGGAGGGCTCGCCAACGACCATCCCGAACTCATCGTGGATCTCGAAGACGAATCGGGCATCAACACCGCCGGAGCCGGCGTGGGGCACGAGCTGATCGCCGTGCTCGGCCAACGCCCCGCCACCGGCCCCGAACGCACCGTGGTCCTCAACGACCGCTACGAAAGTGACCTGAACGACTATATGAAGGGGACCGCCCGGTACCGGTTCGAAGACCTGGCTGCCGGTCGTTACCGCCTCCTGGTGCGCGCCTGGGACGTCTTCAACAACGCCGGTGAAGCGGAAATCGAATTCGATGTGGCCGAACAGGCCGACCTCGCCGTTCGCCATGTGTACAACTACCCGAACCCGATGGCGGCCTACACCCGCTTCGTGTTCGAGCACAACCAGGCCGGCGGCACCCTGGACGTGCTCATCCGCATCTTCACCACCGCGGGTCGGCCGGTGGCCCGCATTCACGAGCCCGCTCTCCCGGTAGACGGTGGCCTGGCCCAACTCGAATGGGACGGCCGCGATGCCGACGGCAACCGTCTGGCTTCCGGAACCTACCTCTACCATGTGAAAGTGAAAGGAGATGGTGCCGACGGCCTCTCCGAAACCATCCAGAAACTCGTCATCCTCCGTTGATTCGGCTTATTCCCGCTATATTCCCTCCTTCGCGATTCCGAACATGAAAAAAATCCTGATTCCCACCCTGCTGACTCTGGCCACCGCGCCGGTCCTCACCGCCCAAGTGGCCATCACGTCCGTTCCCTTCCTGCAGATCGAACCGGACAGCCGGGGCGCGGGTATGGGCAATACCGGGGTGGCCATGGCCGACAACGCCTCCGCCACGTTCTGGAACCCGGCGGGCCTGGCCTTCCAGGACGGAACCCAACTCAGCGTGACCCACGCCAACTGGTTGCCCAACTTCAATGCGAACCTGTTCTACGATTTCGTGGCGGGCAAAACCACCATCGACGGCATAGGCACCATCGCGGGCACCATCACCTATTTCAACCTGGGCGAACAAACCCGGACGGATGAGACCGGTAACGAACTGGGCACCTTCCGCAGTTATGAAATGGCCGCCACCGCCTCCTATGGCGTAAAACTGACCGAGACCTTCGCCCTGGGCACCGGCTTGCGGTTCATCTACTCCCGTCTGGTTCCCAAAGGTGTGGATGTGGGTGGACAGACCGCCCAGAACGGCACCAGCGTGGCGCTCGACATCGGCGGTCTCTACCGGTCGAAACCCATGGAACTCTTCGGCAAACGGTCCATCATCTCCGCCGGCTTCAACCTGTCCAATCTGGGGCCCGGCATCCAGTACACCGACGACGCCCAGGCCGATGCCCTGCCCACCGTGCTCCGTGCCGGCTGGGCCTACGAAATGGCCCTGGACCCCGACGGGTACAACACCCTCACCCTGAGCAACGATTTCTCCAAAATCATGGCCCGGCGCGACACGGCCAACAACGTGATGGGTGTGGTCGAAGCCCTCTACAATTCCTGGGACAGCTTCTACAAATACGACCCCATCTCGCAGGAATATGTGAAAGTGCCATTGGCCGAGCAGATCATGGTCGGTGTGGGTGCCGAATATTGGTACGACAAGAAATTCGCCCTGCGTACCGGCTACTTCTATGAGTCGCCCAACAACGGCGACCGCCAGTTCGTGACCTTCGGCGCCGGCCTGCGCTACAACAAGTTCGGGGTGGATTTCAGCTACATCTATACCCTCACCGAAGACTCGCCCCTGGCCAACACCATGCGGTTCTCGGTGCTGCTGGATTTCAACTGAGCCGGGGCCGGTGCCAATCCGCCGAATGAGGATCATGGCGGGGGTTTGGGTGTGCCTGCTCACCGCTTGGAGTGTCCAGGCCCAGCCACCCCGCGCCGCCGGGCCCATACACATCGTGGCGGCCATGGTGGAGTTCCAGCCCGACGACAACCGGTTCACCACCGGAGACGGCACCTTCAATCCGGATTTTCTGGAACGCAACGCCGTTACCCTCGACCCACTCCCCCACGACCGCGGGTATTTCGAAGCGCATCTGGAATTCGCCAAGCGCTATTTCGGGCGGGTCAGTGGTGGCGCCAGTCAGATCACCTATGAGGTGTTGCCCACGGTGTACCGCCTGCCGCACGAAATGGCCCGGTACAGCCCTATCGGCGAGGCCGACACCGCCAACTACCGCCTGGCTTGGTTGGCCCGCGACGCGTGGGAACACATCGCCGAGGCCGGCGGCCTGGCCCATGTGAACGGCGACCCCGACCGTACCCTGTTCGTCCTTTTCCATGCCGGTGTGGGGCGGGACCTGGAGCTCTCCGGTACCACCTTGGACAAGGCACCTCAGGACATCCCTTCCGTTTTCCTGGATGATTCCGCCTTCGACGGTTACACCGTGCCCGGCACCGGGTTCCCCATCCGGAACACGGCCATCCTGCCCGAGACCGAATCGCGTCCCGGAACCGATGTGAGTGGTGCCGAATTCGTGCTGGAACTCTCGCTCAACGGCTTGGTCACGGCCATGGTCGGCAACTACCTGGGCCTGCCCGACCTCTACAACACCGAAACCGGGGCCTCGGCCATCGGCCGGTTCGGGCTGATGGACGGAGCCGGGTTCTTCTCCTATTTCGGCCTGTTCCCCCCCGAGCCCAGCGCTTGGGAGAAAACACACATGGGGTGGGTCACGCCTCAAGACATTCCGCTGGATGATTCTCCCATCGACGTACCGGCCGGTGCGGTATGGCGCCACCGCATCACCGCCGATGAAATCGTGCTGGTCGAGAACCGCCACCGCAACCCGGCCGGCGGCGACCTGGAACTCACCGTACGTCGGCCCGACGGGAGCATCGAAACCGTACGCATCGCCCCCGACGACACGCGCTTCAATCCGTTCGATTTTTCCGAAATCGCCGACATCCTGCCGTCGGGTGTGGTCATCGAGGTAAGCCATTATGATGCCTCCCTGCCCGGCGGGTACGATGTGGGGTTAGACGGGCGCGAAGGCACCGCCGACGACCGCATCCTCAATGGCGGCATCCTCATCTGGCAGGTGCAGGAAGCGCTCATCCGGGAGCGTTTGGCCACCAATACCATCAATACCGTGGAGGGGAGCCCCGCCATCCGGTTGGTGGAAGCCGACGGCGCCTACGACATCGGCCGCCCTGCCGCCACCTCGGCCGATTACAGCCAGGGTGCCCCCTTCGACTTCTGGTGGTCGGGCAACGATTTCACGGTCATCCTGTCCAACGGCCAACGGGTGGTACGGTACGCCAACCGCTGGGCGGCCGACACCTACCCGCCGAACGTGACCCTCAGCGGAGCACCATCCGGCTTCGAATTCCACGATTTCAGCGACAACCTGCCCACGGCCCGGTTCCGTGCCCGGCCCGCCGCCGTTGCCGGCGCCACCCAGGCACCCGTGATCGACCTCGGCCGTGCCACCACCCAGACCGATGCGCATGCGCAGGGCCATCCCCTGGCCATCGTGCCCCTCGGCGCGAAAGTCGCCATCCCCGCGGCCGACGGCGTCCATATTGCCGACACATCGTCCCATGCGGCCCTCTTCCTGCCCTTCGCAGGGCCGCACCAACCCTTGGCCCTCGGTACCCGCCTCTTCCTCACCGGATCCGAAGCCGTAGGCACCTCCACCGATCCCGCCCGATTCTATGAAACCGCCGCCCCGGTACCCCAACTGCTGTGGGAGCAGGCGGCCGCCGGCCGAACCCTGGGCTACCCCACACCCGTGCCCGGCGCCATCCACCTGGGCCGTACCGACCTGAGGGTCTCCACCACCGACGGTTCCCTGGTGCCGGTCGCAACGGCCGGCATCTATGCCGAAGACGGTACCCTGCTGCTGGCCGAAAACACGGTGCCGGCCGGTACCCGCCGCGCCCAAGTCTTCCAAGTACCGAACGGGTCCACTCTGGCCACCACTCCCTATGCCGATTCCGGCACCGATTCCTGGCCGCATTGGACCGACCTGGACGGCGACTACAGCCCGGACCTGGTATTCACCACAGCCGAAGGTCAGGTCGTGGCGTCAAATGCGAATGGTGCCCATCTGAACGGATTCCCCCTCGCGCCTCCCAACGGCCTCCGGTTCATCGGAACCCCGTTGGTGGTCGATACGGATGGCGACAACCGACCGGACCTGCTGGTTTCCGCCACCGACGGCATCTCCCACCTCATCCTCACCTACACGAACGAGGGCCGCCCTACCGAGGCCCCCGCCCTGCTCGTGGGTAGCGCACCAACCCCCGCCACCCATTCCATACTTCCCCTATTCCATAACCAGACCCTGTTCGCCGTTTCCACCTCGGGCGAATTGCGCCGTTGGTACTTCCCGGATGCCGAGACGCGCACGGTGTCGCCCCTGGACTACCGCATCGCCCTGGTTCCGGTGGTTATGCCCACCATAGCTCCGTTGCTGATAACAGCCGAAACGTACGCCTGGCCCGTTCCCGCCGAAGACCATACCCATATCCGCTTCGCCACCCATGAACCGGCCGAGGTGCACGTGCGCATCGTGAACTACGACGGGCGCCTGGTAGGCGATTGGTCCGCCCCGAGCAGCGGGCAAGTTCCAACCGAAATCCGCATCGACACCGGCACCTGGGGTAGCGGGGTGTATTTCGTGAGCGTGCGTGCCCGAAACGACGACCGGGAAGGCGTCCACACGTTCCCCATACTGGTGCGCCGATGAGACTTCCATATATCTGCCTGGCCGCATTATTCATGCTATGTGCCGTACAACCGGCACAAGCCCAGGAGCGGGAAGCCCAATTCTATGGGTATCCCTGGTCGCACAAGAAGTGGGAATCGATCCGTACGGAGCACTTCCTGGTACATTTCCAGGAAGGGAACAGCCGCCCGGCCCAGGTCATCGCCCGCATCGCGGAGGAGGTCCATCCCGAGGTCACCGCATTCTATGGGTACGAACCGGAGGCACCGGTCTCCATCGTGCTCATCGACCGGCTGGATTATGCCAACGGTGCCGCCTATTTCTTCGACAACAAGATCGAGATCTGGTTGCCGGCCTTGGATACCCCGTTGCGCGGCACCCACGATTGGCTGCGCAACGTGATCACGCACGAATACACCCACATCGTGCAGATCCAGACGGCCATGAAGCGCGACCGCCAGTGGCCGGCCACCTACGTGCAAGTACTCGGGTACGAGGATGTGCGCCGCCCCGACGTGTTGTACGGCTATCCCAACCTGGTGGCCACCTACCCGCTCAGCGGAGTAAGCATGCCGGCTTGGTTGGCCGAAGGAACGGCGCAGTTCGCCACGCCGACCCTCAACTACGATTATTGGGACAGCCACCGCGACATGATCCTCCGCACGCGGTTGCAAGCGGGCACCCTGTTGGACCTGCAGGAAATGGGCACCTTCAGCTCCAAATCCTCCATCGAGCGGGAAACCACCTACAACCAGGGGTTCGCCTTCAGCCTGTGGCTGGCCAGAACCTTCGGCGACACCGTGCTGGTGCGTATTTCGCGGGCCTTGGCCCGGCGGGGCGTCTATGATGTATCCGACGCCTTGCGCATCGCCACCGGAAAAGACGGGGAAACCCTGTATGCCGACTGGGTGGCCGACCTGGGCAGGCATTACGCGCTGCAAACCCAGGGCCGTCCTTTCCGAGCCGTGGACACCGTGGAACCCGACGGCTTCTACAACTTCCGCCCGATCGTCTCGCCCGATGGCCGCCATGTGGCCTATCTGTCCAACCGAGGCTTCGATACCGGGCTCACGCGCCTGTACCTGCGCGATGTGGAAACCGGACAACTGGCGGATTTGGGAAGCGTGGGTGCCGAGCCACACGTACATCCGGCCGCGGAAGCCGCTTTCTGCAACCTGGGGGCCGATCCCTTGCTCAAGGATGTGGCCGGCGCCTATGATTTCTCGCCCGATGGGAACCGGTTGGCCTGGTTGCGCATCCGCGAGAACCGGCTGGGTGAGGCCTATACCGACCTATGGGTATTGGACCTGGAGCACCGCAGGAAGAAATCGGTCCGCCTGACCACCGACGCCCGCATCCAGGATGTGGTTTGGCATCCGGACGGTACCCATCTCATCGGGGTGGCCTTTTTCGACGGCAGCACCAACCTCGTGCGCGTGCATGCCCAAACCGGAGCTGTGGAACCCCTCACCCGGTACGACCGGGGCGAGCAGGTGTACACGCCCACCGTAGCGCCCGATGGCAGCACCATCGTCTTCGCCTACTCCGACCTCGGGCAACGCCGTCTGCTCCGGTACGACCTGGAGACCGGCCGTACCGCCGAACTGGCCGGCCACGCCACCGCCGACCTGCGCGATCCCCGGTTCGCGGCCGACGGCAGCCTGCTGTACAGCACCGATCTGGACGGCTTCTACAACATCTGGCGCATGGATGTGGAAACGGGCCGTGCCGAACGCCTCACCTCGGTGCCGGGCGGGGCGTTCCAGCCCGCACAGGGTCCGGACGGGCGCGTCTGGTTCTCCGAATACCGGTGGGATGGCTACAAGATTTCCGTAACCGACGGCGATGCGCATGGGCAACCCCTTTCCGCCTATGTTCGGCCGCTTCAGCCCCGACAGCCCACACCCGCCTGGGACGACCGCGACCTCACCACGGCCGATGTGGGTGAACGCTACGCCGACACCTTCACCGCATTCAGCTTCTTCCCCACCATCCGGGTGGATGGGTATGCCAAAGAATACGGCAGCACCGGCGCCTTGCTCAGGCGCGGCGATTTCCGCAATGCCGGCAACAACCTCTGGCGCGACACCAAAGTGGGGGCCTACTTCGCCAGCCGCGACATGATCGACAAGTTCAACATCTTCGGAGGCGTGTTGTTGGGGTTGGGCAGCCGGGATTCGGACGGTACCGGCGATTTCATCTCGCCCACCCGGATCACCGAATTGGACCGCGACCTATTCCTCATAGCCGAATACCGGGGGTTGCCCTTCATCGACGCCCGTTGGTCGCCCACCATCTCCGTCGAGCTCTTCAACCTGCGCCGGAACGTCCGCAACGGCCTGCGCATCGAGGAATTCCCTTGCACATCCTGCCTGCCCGACACCACCGGCATCGACATCGCCTACGACATCCTGGAAGCTCGGGCCGCTTTGGTCAGCAAGGTGAACGCGTATTCCGTAGTCGAATTGGCCGTCACGCACAGTCCGTACCGGGTAGGCACATCGGCCTTCTTCTCCCGCGAATACCGCCAGGTGATTCCGGGGTCCACCTCCCGGTATTTCATAGGCAACACCCTGTCGGCCGCCTATTATTTCCAACTGGAACTGCCCTACCGGCATTCCGACGTGGCGCCCTTGGGCATCCGCTCCTTCCTGCGGTACGAGTACCAACCCAGCCGGCTGCTGGACGGGTACGACATCCGGGGCGGAACCCTGGTGCCGGTGTACCAGCGATTCGGCGTCCACAGCATCGAAACCGACACCCGGTACGGGTTCCAACTGGGCAACCGGAACCTGCGGTTGCATACCCGGTTGTATGCCAACCTGAACCCGACCGACGAATACTTCTTCCTGGACTACATCGGCGGCTTTTCCGGCATGCGCAGCTATCCCTTCTTCGCGTTGGGCGGCAACACCACCTGGTTCGGCAGCCTATCTTGGAACATGCCCATCATGAACGGCATCACCCGACAGCAGGGCCGGTTCACACTCGACAAGATCTGGGCCCGGTTCTTCGCCGAAACCGGCAACGGGTGGAACTCGCCCCTGGCCTTGGGGGCCGACCTGAAAACCGGCATCGGGGCCGAACTCCGGGTGGCCATGAACAGCTACTACCTGTTCCCGACCAAACTCTTCGTGAGCGCCTCCTACGGCCTCGACGAGTTCCGCACGGCGCTGCCGGACGCTTTCATCACCACCACCGGCACCAACGGCGTGCGGTACGGGCGCGAAACCCTCATCAACGTAGGCCTCTTGTTCGATTTCGATTTCTGATGCGGATACCCGGATACCTCCTCCTACTGGCGATGACAGCCGGCGGCGTGCACGCACAAACCGGCACCGACCCCGTGTTCCGGTACGCCGACCCGGCCGGCCCCACCTTGTCGCCCAAAGCGGCCCTGGCCTTCGGTGCCTCGGCTTTGGTGCCGGGTGCGGGCCAGGCCATGAACCGGCAGTGGTGGAAAACCGCCCTCTATGTGGGTGCCGAAGCCGCCGCCATCGGGTTCTACCTGCATTACGATGCCCGCGGGGACCTGGGGCAGCGCCGCTACAACCGCCATGGCAACGCCAACTGGAGCGTGGTGAGCTATGCCGGGTTCGTACACGGGTACTACATGGGCGGCGCGCGCAGGCCCAACGCACCCGACGTGCCCATCACCGACCTGCTCACGCCGGCCGGCCTGGCCGTCTTCAACGAAACCGGGCAGTTCCCCACGCCGGCCTTCGACACCTCCGTGGATTGGGCCCTCATCGACCTGCAGGCCTTGCGCGCCCTGGAACGCAACACCTTGTATGCCAACGGCAACGCCTTCTCGCACGACCTGCCCGACTACGGCTCCCAGCAGTACTACGAACTCATCGGCAAGTACTTCCAATTCGGACCGGGTTGGCGCGATTGGGACCCGGCCTTGCACAGCGTGAACGCCGACAAAAGCGGCATGCCGGCCTTATGGGTGGAACATGCCCGCCGGAACCGGGAATTCAACGATGATTTCAAGCTCTCGCGCCAAATGGTCACATTGGTTCTGGTGAACCACGTGATTTCCGCATTCGATGCGTTGTTCACGGTGAACATCCGGGAGAACCGGCTCGAAACCGGCGGTGTGATGACCCCCGCCGGCGGCACGGTGGTCCTCCGCTATTCCTTCTGACTCGGTATATTCGCTGCATGCGCGCACACCTCAAAAACCCCATCATGTGGAAATGGACGGCCATCGTGGCGGCCGCCGGCCTGGTGCTCGTATTGGTAATGGACATGCTCGTCATGCCGGCCTACACCCGCCACGGCCAGGGAGTGACCGTCCCCGACGTGACCAAACTCTCGCTCGAAGACGCGGGCCGGTCCCTGGAAGCCATCGGCTTGCGCTACGAGGTGTACGACCAGCGCCCCAATGAGAACGTCCCTCCCGACCATGTGATCGACCAAACGCCGGCCGGTGGCTCGGTCGTCAAACCCAACCGGAAGATCTATCTGATGGTGAGCGCCGAGTCGCGCCCCACCGTCCGCGTGCCCGATCTGGTAACCCAGAGCCTGGACAACGCCCGCATCCAGTTGCAGACCCGGGGCTTGGCCGTCGGCCGGATCACCTACGAATCGTCGCCCTTCCGCAATGCCGTTCTGCGCCAATCCATCGCCGCCGATGCGGCCGTGCGCCGGGGCGTGGCCGTGGACCTGGTGATCGGAGACGGGGTGGGGCAACGCCGTGTGGCCATGCCCATGTTGGTCGGGTTGCGCATCACCGACGCCCAGCTGCGCCTGCGCGACGCCGGCCTGCGCGTGGGCAACATCTCGTACCAATCCAGCGACCGCATGGCGCCCAACCACGTGCTCAGCTTCGACCCCATCGTGGGCGATTCCACGTTCGAGGGTACCACCATCAACCTGGTCATCGCCGAAACACCCGGCTTGCGCGAAGAAATCGAAACCGGCGTGGTGCTCGAAGGCGAACGCCGCGACAGCATACCACCCCGTTACCGATGAGCCGTCCTACGCCCATACTGGCCCCTTCCATCCTTGCCGCCGATTTCACCCGGTTGGGCGAGCATATCCGCCAGAGTGTGGACGGAGGCGCCGGATGGATCCATTGCGATGTGATGGACGGCCATTTCGTGCCCAACATCAGCTATGGGCCCCTGGTGGTGCAGGCCGCCAACCGCGCCACCGACACCTTCCTGGACGTGCACCTCATGATCCAGCGTCCGGACGAGTACCTGCAGGCCTTCGTCGAGGCCGGCGCCGACCTGATCAGCGTGCATATCGAGGCGGTGCCCCATCTGCACCGCACCATCCACCGCATCAAGGAATCGGGTGTGATGGCGGGAGTGGCCATCAATCCGGCCACCTCCCTCACCCTGCTCGAACCCATCCTGAACGATGTGGACCTGGTGGTGCTCATGAGCGTGAATCCCGGGTTCGGGGGGCAGTCGTTCATCACGTCAACCTATAATCGTACCACGCGGTTGGCGGCCATGCGGGCCGAAGCCGATGCCGGGTTCCGCATCGAGATCGACGGCGGCGTGGGTGCGGGCAACATCCGCCACCTGGTCCAGGCCGGTGCCGATGTGCTCGTGGCCGGAAACAGCGTGTTCGGCGCGGCCGATGTGACGGCCAGGTGCCGGGAACTGGTGGCCCTCATGCACGGTTGAACCGCGCATGTACATGACCCCCCGCTCCATCATCGGCTTCCTGCTGCTTGCGCTGTTTTTGAGCCTCCTGTTTCTGGCTGCGGGTCCGTATTGGGCCATGAGCCGCCTCGGCACGGCGTTCACCACGGGCGATACGGAAGCCTTGGAACGGCGCATCGCCATGGAATCCGTCCGCGATTCCCTCATCCAGGACCTGGTGTATGCGACCGTAGGGGCCGACACCCCCTCACCCGATGATCCGCCCAGCGAGCGGTTCCGATTCATCCTGGCCCGCCAGGCCGCCGAAACGGCCGTGAACGCCTTGGTAACCCATCAGGCGTTGGGCACCCTGGCCAGAGGCATCCGCCCGGACCGTGCGGTACCTCGCGCCCGACGCACCACCACCTATGTGCCCGCCACCGACGCCTTCGACAACGCCGACACCGCATTCATCGACCTATCCACCTTCGAAGCCGTGTTCCGGGCCCAAGACGGCAGCCCCATCCGGTTCGTGTTCCGCCGCAGCGGCCTGTCCTGGATCCTGACCGAAGTGCGGTTGCGCTGAACGGCGATCACTTTCCGGTCGGCGAACGTCCGAAGTGCTTCTTGTAGCTGGTGGAGAAATAATTCGCATCGGAAAACCCGACCGCGCGGGCGGCTTCCTGCACACTGAAGCCGCGGTCCTGAAGCAGTACCCGTGCCTCGTTCAGGCGGGTTTGCTTCACATACTCGTTCAACCCGATCGGGCTCACCCGTTTCCATTCCAGGTACAATTTGCCCCGGCTCATGTACAGGGCGTCGGCCAGTTGGTTCACATTCAACGAGGGGTTCGCCAGATGGCGGTATACGATTTCGCGCACCCGTTGCAGGAATTCGGGTTCGCGGGCAAGCACGGGTCCCGGCAAGCCCTTGCGCAGCATGCGTTCCCGGCGGAGCACGGCCTCGATCTGCGAGAGCAGCATCGAACTGCGGATGGGTTTGGCAAGGTACAGGTCAGCCCCGGTAGACAACCCGGTCTGCACGTCCGTATCCTCGTTTTTGGCTGAAAGGAAGATGACCGGGAGGTGCTCGAAGGGTTTCCGCTCACGCACCCGGCGAACGAATTCCAGCCCGTTCATGTGCGGCATCATGATGTCGGACAGGACCAGGTCCGGGGTTTCCTTCTCCAGCAGCGCCAACGCATCCACTCCGTTGGCGGCAAGCAACACCTCGTACTGGGGAGAGAGTATCGAGTGCAGGTAGGTGCGGAAATCCGCATTGTCTTCCACCACCAACAGGCGGAACTCGGATGCGCCGGAGCCGGTGGCCGTTCCGGGAGCAGGTTTCGGAACCGGTGCGGTGGCCGCCGGTCCGTCCAACTCCAGGGTATCGTGGACCACGGCCGTGCGTGGACCGAAATGCGCATGTCCCTTTTTCAGCATGAGAACGAACTCCGTGCCGGCACCGGGTTCCGATTCCACACGGATGCTCCCTCCCATGCGGTCCATAAGCCCCTTCACCAGGTAGAGTCCGATGCCGGTTCCCTCCGACGCCTTCGCCCCTTCCACCTGGTACAGGTAATCGAATACCTTTTCATGATGCTCCGGGGCGATGCCGGGTCCCTGGTCGCCAATGCGCACCTCCACATGGTCGTCCCGCTCTTCCATGGATATGCGGATGGCGCTTCCGGCCGGGGCGAATTTGATCGCATTGCCCATCAGGTTGATGATGATGCGCTCCCAGGCTTCCCGATCCACATAGATCGGCCCGGATACCGGGGCTGCCGGCATGTCGACCGTCAGGTCGGCTTGCTCCAGTGCCGATTGGAACTGCCCCACGATCTGCCGGGTGAACTCGGGCAGTCGCACCGGCCGGGGCGTGAGGGCCAGGGCATCGGCGTTCAGTTTGGAGACGTCCAGAATCTGGTCGACCAGATGCTTCAACCGGTGGCCGTTGCGTTGCATCAGGGCCAATCGGCCGGTAACGGCGGGGTCCGCAGCAGGGCCGGTTTCGTCCATCAGATCCTCCAATGGACCTATGATCAGCGACAAGGGCGTTTTCAGCTCATGCGTGATGCCGGTGAAGAACCGCTGTTTCTCTTCGGCGGCCTTTCGGAGCTCCTCGGTTTGAAGGGCCACCCGATCCTGGAGTTTGCGCTCTGTGACCTGCATTGACCGGATGCGGTAGGTGTATGCCGTGTACAGCAAGCCGATGAGACCGGCGGCCATCAGCAGGGCGAACCAGGTGGTTTCGTGGAAATAGGGGGGAACGACGATGAGGATGGTACTCTCGACGGGGTCTGCCCCGATGAACTGGGAACGGATGCGCAAGGTGTGACGGCCCGGTGGAACCCCGGTGAATACCGCCTGGCGGAAGGTGGTGGCGTTCTGCCAGCGTTCGTTCACCCCCTCCAGCAGGTAGGTGAATCGGAGGCGGTCCTGGTTCACGAAATTGGGTACGGCGAAATTCACCCGGAAATCGCGTTGGTTGCCGGGGATTTCAATGACATCCACATCGCGTATGTACAGGTCGAATCCGTCGAGTTCGATATGCTCGAAAACCGGCCGGGGAACATCCAACCCGTAATCGACCGAAAATTCGGTCGGATTCATGATGGTGATGCCCCGCTGGTTCGGAAACCACAACCTGCCGTCGGTGGTGCGTATGCCGGCCGATTGCACCCCGCCGTTGGCTTCGCGGTCGATCATGCCGTCGTTCTCGTTGAAGCTCAGCACCCGCAATTCCGGAATCGCCCCATCGGCATAGGCGTTGAGTTCGGATTTGGCGATGCGCATGATGCCGCTGTTCCCACTGATCCAGTAGTGGCCATGGCCGTCATCGATCATGCGGTGCAGGGAGTTCTGGGGCAGGCCGTCCGCAGAGGTTACCGAAGCCGAAGCCCTCACATTCCCATCCGCATCAAAAACCAGGCGGTTCAGGCCCACGCTCTCATGCACCACCCAGATGGTGTCGGCCGCCTGCAGATGCACATCGCGGATGGTGTTGCTGTTCAGGATTCCGGGCCGGGCCCGGTAATTCCGATAGGTGTCTCCGACGATCCGGTTCAACCCGAACCCGTCGGTTCCGGCATAGATGACACCGTCCGGATTCTCGGCGAACACCTGGATGCCGGACAATTCCCGCGGTTGGGATGCGTCGAAGTAGCGGAAGCGGTTGTCTTCGTAAACCAGCAGGGAGCTGAAACCGGATACGAACAACCGCCCGCCTTGCCGGTGCAGGGCTTCCACCGAGCGCCGATGCCCTTGCACCAGGGCATCGTAACCGGTCAACCGCTCCCAATCCCCGTCGCGCAGGACCCAAAGCCCTTCGTTGTTCAGACCGGCATACAGGGTGCCGTCGCTGTCCTCGAATACCACTTTGCAGTAGCTGTTCATGAGGCTGGAATTGCCGGCATCCCAACGCCGGTGCGAGGTGGCGGTCAACCGATGGATGCCGCTGGCGAAGCTGCAGGCCCACATGGCACCCGACCGGTCCTGGATGATCGAATACACGTTGGATAGGCCGGGATACCGGTCGGTTCCCAGGTTGGTGAAGCTGCTTTTCCGGATCTGGTACAGCCCGTCGGCAAGGGTGCCGATCCATAAGGAGCCCTCCTGGTCCACCATCACCCGTTTGATGGGCGGGCCATCGTAAACAACCTGGCCTTGCATGACCACCCGGTGGTTTCCGATCAGCAGGGCCTCCCCTTGCGATCCGGTCAGATACAGCAACGGATCGGCCCGCCGGGCGGATGCCGGCAGATCCAACGGCCGTTCCACCGAGGTGTCCGACCCTGTGACCCGATACTTCCCATCCGAACGGAGGATATACCCGGCAGCCCCACGGGTGGCTGTGGACGCCAAGGTCAGCTGGTCCGCATTCCGCCGCACCACGCGGTCCACGGCCCCCCGGCCGACATCGTACAGCAGCAGGTGGTCCGATCCGACCAACCACAGGTGCGTGCTCCCGACGGGCTGCAGGTCCAGTATCGACTCGAAGGGTACGTCCACATCGGCATCGGTCAGCAAGGGGGTGGCCGTTTGCCCGTCGAACCGGTACAACCCCCTGTTGTTCACCACATACAACCCACCGGACGGGTGCGGCTTGATCACATTCACCGGCATGGACCTGGTGGTTTCGATCTGATGGAAGGCCCCTGTGGCCGCGTCGTGTACGGCCAACCCGTCGGATCCCCCCACCCACAGTCGGCCGTGCCGGTCTTCCGTCAGCCAGGCGGCCTGGCCCGGCAGCTCCGAAGTGGCATAGGACCTGAAAACGGACCCTTTCCTGGATGTGAGGGTGCCTCCTTCGTTGAACAGCCACAGGGTGCCGTCGGATGTGATCAGCAATCCCGCGATCCGATTGGAACGCATGGCCGGCGTGTTGCCCGAATCGAACCGTTCGAATCCGTACCCATCGAAACGGACCAACCCGTTGTAGGTGGATACATAGAGGTATCCGTCCGAATCCTGCACGATACCGCTGATGGCATTCACCGGAAGGCCGTCATCGACCGTGTAATGCCGGATCAGATATTCGGTCGGAGGGTGCTGGAAGAGCAGGGGTATGAAGAGGAGGATCCACATGCGGCCTTGAACGATTTTAAAGAATCCTTGCACATGTTCAAAGATGGGATGGGGTAATCTGCGGGCGCTCACCACTCCATCAATCCCATCCCTATGAAATCCGAGCGCATTCTCCTGGCCCTGTTGTTGGCCCTGGCCTCCACTCCGGTCCTCTCGCAGACCGCCACCCAACCGACGCTCGGTGCCGGCACCGAGGCCAGCCCCTATCAGATTTCAACGGTAGACCATCTGTATTGGATCAGTCAGAATTCCACCCGCTGGTCTTTGCACTACACGCAAACGGCCAACATAGACGCCTCGGCCACGGCCACCTGGAGCAGCGGGGCCGGGTTCACCCCCATCGGCAACAACTCGGTGAAGTTCACCGGCAGTTACAAGGCTTCGGGCAGGACCATCACCGGACTGACCATCAACCGCCCCAGCACCGACTACGTGGGACTTTTCGGGTATGCCGATGGGGCCGATATCCAAAACCTCACACTCGTCAATGTGTCCATCACCGGGAGGAATCATGTGGGTGCGCTGGCAGGTTATGTCATGGGAAGCACCGCCATAAGCAGCTGCCATGTGAATAGCGGAACCGTTACCGGGGTTTCCGCCGGTGGGTTGGTCGGGGTGGCCAATTCATCGACCGTGACGCTGAGTTCGGCGAAAGCGGCCGTGTCGGCCGCCAGCGGGGCCAGTGCCATCGGAGGGTTGGTATCCCAGAACATCAATGGAACCATATCGAAGAGCTATGCCACCGGCACGGTTACCGGAAACGGGTCCACGGGCGGACTCCTGGGATGGAACAACGGCGGATTCGTGCGCAATGGGTACGCCACCGGTAACGTGACGGGTGCCACCAGCGGCGGACTGGTCGGGCTGAACCAGTATGTGAACGTATCCCTGTATGGCTTGGTGGAACATTCTTATGCCATAGGAACCGTGACCGGAACCACCTATCAAGGATCCTTGATCGGCCGGCATACCGCCAACAGCGTGATCACCAACAGTTATTTCAATTCGACTCTGAGCGGAGTGGTTGCCGCAGTAGGCAATGGTAGCTCGACCGGCGCCACCGATCTCACCACCATGCAGATGCGGTACAAGGCGTCGTTCGCCGGTTACGACTTCACCAATGATTGGTATATGCTCGGTGAAGGTGCCTATTTCCCCACGCTCGTCTCCAATACCCAATCTCCCCAACCGGGTCGCCTGCTCACCACCGGCAGCGGTACCAGCGGAGACCCGTATCTGATTTCCAATGCCGACGAATTGAACGCCATCCGCGGGTACAATTCGCAGTATTTCAAACTCATCGCGGATATCGACCTGACCCAAGCCACCGGTACCGAAGAGGGTACCTACTGGAACGGCGGGGTCGGCTTCATCCCCATCAGCCCTCCTAACAGCACGCTGAAAGTGGACGGAAACGGACACACCATCAACGGGTTGTACATGAACAACACCACCGGCTACACCGGGTTGTTCGGCAACATCAGCATCGGTGGGTATGTCAGGAACCTGCATCTGACGAATGTGGACATCACGAGCACCGGTATCCGGGTCGGAGGTATCGTGGCCAGCGTGACCTATGGTTACGTGACGAACAGTTCCGTGACCGGGTCCATCACCATCAACAATTCCACAGGTCGGCTGGGGGGCATAGCCGGAGAGTTGATCGGGCCCACATCCGGTGCTCAAGCCTATGTGTCGAAATCGTTCACGGATGTCACCCTTTCGGGAGAGGGTTACTATGTGGGAGGAATCGTCGGTTCCCTTTCGGAGGCGAAAAGCGTAACCGACTCATACGCCATCGGTTCCATACAGAACACCGGGTTCATGTCGGGCGGCATTGCCGGGCTCAATCTAGGCACCGTGTCCAGAACCTACGCGATCGGCGAAATTCAGAGTGCTGCCATATCAACGGGTGGAATCGCCGGACAGAACGCCGGTACCATCACCGACAGCTATTGGAACCCGACGACCACCACCCGCGCCTCGGGTGTGGGGCAAGGGACACTCACCGGGCCGACTTCCCTGTCCGCGTCCGACATGCGCCAGGCCTCCTCTTTCGCCGGATTCGATTTCGAAACGACCTGGCGTAACAACGCCCCGAACGCGTTTCCGACTCTGCGCGATACCCCCCCGACGTATCCCCTACCGGGTTATGTGCCTTTGGCACCCACCGGTTCCGCCTCGTTGGATGGAATCGACGACTGGATAGACCTACCCGATTCCATCGCCGTGGCGCTGGGTACCGCACCCGATCTGACCCTCGAGGCCTGGGTGAAAATGGACTACGACAACCAGGCCGACCGGGTAGCCGGCGCCCTGTTCTCGGTACATACCTCATCCTATGTGAATGCCCTCATCCTGTTCATCTCCACCGATGCGGCCACCTATGGGAAAATCCGCGTCTATGAACCGAATACCTACGAGATCGAGAGCCCCCAACTGGCCAATGACACCTGGATCCATGTGGCCTACACCCTGGACGGCACCCTCGGGACATTGTACCTCGATGGGGAATTGGTGGGCCAACACACCATGAACACCACGTTGGCACCCACCAACCGGTGGAGCTTCGGGCAGGAATACGACAACAGCGCGGCCACCAACTTCTCCAAACTGCTGGTCGATGAGATCCGCATCTGGAACCGCGTCCGCACCGTGGATGAACTCCGGCGCGACATGTACCAGAAACTGAACGGGGATGAGGACGGCCTGGTAACCTACATCCCCTTCGATGCCCTCACGGGCCCCAACCCCACCGACCTGTTCAGAGGCGGTACCACCATCGTCGAGGAAAGCCATCCGTATGGCACCTTCGTCACCGGATCGCAAGGCTGGCGCCTCATGGGTTCGCCGATGGAAAGCGCGAGCTACGGCACCCTCTTCGACCCGCTCTGGACCCAGGGCTTCGCCGGGGCCGATGTGAGCCACGGCGTATCCAACCTCCAGACCTGGAACGAGGCCACCCGGTCCTATCAATCCATCTCCAACGCCGCCGACATCCCGGCCGCTGGTGCCGGTTTCAAATTCTTCTTCTTCGATGACGAGGACAAGGACGACACGCCGGACGGATTCCCCAAGCAGATCCGCAACCCGGGTGCCCAACGTACCGGTCCCGTGACCCCCGCCATCACCTACACCGATTCCGGCTCACCGGAAGATGACGGTTGGAACCTGGTCGGCAATCCGTATGGCACCAGTATCGATTGGAACTCCGAAACAGGATGGACCCGCACCAACCTGGATGCCACCTTCTACATCTGGAACGATGCCGCCGACGAGTACCAGTCCTGGAACGGGTTGCTAGGTACCACGGCCCTGGCCGACGGGCTCATCGCACCGTGGCAGGGCTTCTGGGTAAAAGCCAACGCCGCCGATCCGGTACTCACACTGACCGACGAGGTGCGCAGCGCGGGTGCTCCCTTACGCAAAAGCACGCCTCCGCCCCATATCCGTCTCCGGTTGGACAGCGAACAGCGCCAATCCTCCACGGTGGTGATGTTCCACCCCGAGGCCGAACCGGGTAAAGACCGCCTCGATGCCTACAAATTGCGCCCCTTCGGTGCCGAATACCTGAGCCTGTCCACCGGGCTGGCCGATGGCACCGCGCTCGACATCCAGGCCCTGCCCGCCGAAATGCCCGAGGCGGTCACCATCCCCCTGCAGCTCTCCGGTAGCCATACTTCCGGAGCGTTCGGCCTGAATTGGGAACTGGAAGCCATTCCGACCGAGTGGATCCTCACCCTGCGCGACGAGATGACCGGCGAGCAGGTGCGCCTGAACGAAACCCATACCTATGCCTTCACGGTGGCCGCCACCGACACCGGCTCCCGCTTCACGCTGATCATCGATCCCGCCAACACCACCGGCGTGGAGGTCCCGGAGTCACCCCGAATGATCCATCTGGAACCGAACCATCCGAATCCCTTCAATCCGACAACGGTCATCGGTTTTCAGTTGACGATGGTCGGAAAGACACGACTGGCCGTCTATGACCTGCTCGGGCGGGAAGTCGCCGTGCTGGTCGATACCGTGATGCCCGCCGGAGCGCATCGCGTCACCTTCGATGCCGGCGGTCTGGCATCAGGCATGTACATCTACCGCCTGCAGACGGGCGGCACCATCCTCTCCCGAAAAATGACCCTGGTGAAATGACCATGCGACCCCAATCCATCCTCCTCATCGGCATCGCGCTTGTCCTGCTGGGCGCCACGGCCGTCTCGGCACAACCACCGCCCATGCTGGACGACCCCGCCCAGGCACCCATCGACGGTGGGCTCGGCCTCCTGGCCGCCGCCGGTGGCGCCTACGCCTGGCGGAAGTTGAAGGCACGTACCAGATAGCACCCCGTATCTTGGGTGCATGAAGCCCTTCGTCTGGTCCGAAACCTTCCGCATCCATGCCTTCACCTGCGACGAGCACGGCGTAGCCACCCTGCCCGGCATACTGAATCCGTTGCAGGATTCCGCCGGTCATCATGCCGCCTTGTTGGGCTTGTCGGTCACCGATCTCATGCCCAAAGGCCTCACCTGGGTGCTCAGCCGCATCCATGTGGTCATGGACCGTTTTCCGATGTATGGGGAAACGGTCCGCCTCGAGACCTGGCCTTCCGGTGTGGACCGCTTCATGGCCCTGCGCGAATTCGAACTCTTCGATGCGGGAAACCTCCGCATAGGGGGCTTGCGCACATTCTGGGTGATGGTGGACCTGGCCACCATGCGGCCGGTGGCCCTTCCCGACCATGTGCACGAGATCGCCGGTGAGAATTCCCGTTTCGCCCTGCCGGTTGACCTACCCCGTGTACCCAAGCCGGAAGGCGAACCCGTGCATCAGATCGCCTTTCCCGTGCGCCGGTCCGACATCGACCTGAACCGGCATGTGAATCATGTGCATTATGCCGAGTGGGCCTTGGAAACCGTGCCTGCCGAACGCGTCGAAGGCAAACGGCCCGTCATGACAGACCTCGTCTTCCGCCAGGAAACCCACTACGGCGATACCGTGGACAGCCGCGTGTTTGCCATATCCGGAGAGCCGGATATGTTCTTGCACCACATGTCCCGCCGCAGCGACGGCAAAGAGGTCTTCGTAGGGCTCACCCGCTACGCCTGAGCCAATACGCCTTCCACCAGGCGGGCGAAGTCGGCTTTGCGGGCCTCGGCCACATCCTGGATTTCGGCGTGGTCCAGCTTCTCCCCGGTCACTCCCGAGGCCATGTTGGTCACCAAGGTGATACCCAGGCAGGCCATGCCCAGGCGGCTGGCTTCCTGCAATTCGGCCAGGGTGGACATGCCCACCGCATCGGCTCCCATGTAGCGGTAAGCCCGGATTTCGGCGGGGGTTTCGTACACCGGGCCCTTCACGAACAGGTAGGTTCCCTGCCGCAGTTCGATCCCTTGTTCGAGGCCCACCCGCCGGGCGACCTCTATCATGCGCTTGGGCATATATTTGGCCGGACTACCGGGACTCCACGATCCGGAGCCATGCGCCACACGCAGCAGGTCGTCGATAAGCATCAGGTCGCCCACCTGGTACCGAAGGTTGATGCCACCCGCCGCATTGGAGACGATGAGGGTTTTCGCACCCATGGCATGCGCCAGCCGCACGGGCAGCAGGGTGGTGTCCCAGTCGTGCCCTTCGTAATGATGGAAACGGCCGGAGAATGCCAGCACGGTTTTCCCTCCGATGCGCCCCACATGCAGGTTGCCGCCGTGCCCCGGCACGGTTACATCCGGAAATCCGGATATATCGGAATAGGAGCAGGAAGCGATGGGATCCAGGCGGGATGTGAACCCGCCCAGGCCCGAACCGAGAATTACGGCGGCATCCACACGGGCGGGGAATCCGGGAAGGGCGATCTGATTCATGCGGGTCCGAAGATATAACCGGTGGTCGGTTTGCGGTCGGTCAGGCGGAGCACGGGTAGGTCATTGTCGTGGTAGCACAGCAGGCCGTACCCCTCGTTCCAGCACCGCTCCACGATGCGTTCGCGCTGGCGCTTGCTGGTTTCGGGATCGAAATCGTATTTGGCGGCATAGGTGCGGTTGATACTGCCCTTGGTGCCGATCACATCACCGGCCATCACGAATTTCAAGCCAGGCGCTTCGATCCAATAGGCCAACGAGAATTCGGTATGCCCTCCAATGGTCTCGTTCACCACACCGGCGAAGGGGCTGTCGTCCGCTTTCAGCAGGTGCAGGTCCAGCTGGGCCTCCATCACATGCAGGAATTCGGCCTTGGCGTCTTCCCCGTCGGTCACTTTCCGCACCTTGTCCCATTCCTGCCCCGACAACCACACGCGGGCATTGGGGAATGTGGGTTTCCAGAACCCGTGCTCCCGATGCGCCAACCCGCCGATATGGTCGCCGTGCAGATGGGAGCACAGCACGTCGGTCACGTCGTCGAAGCCGACGCCTTCGGCCGTCAGGTTGGCTTCGAGGATCGGTATGTGCGATTCGATGCCGCCGTCGCCGAGTCCGGTATCGATCAGAACCACCCGCCCATCCACCCGGAACAGAAAGGGGTTGAGACTGATCTTGAGGGCGCCTTTGGCGGCTTGGCCGTCCCTCCCGATCGGATGGAAGACCTTGTCCCACCCTACCGAGTAGGTGCCTTCATACAGCGGTTTGACCATCCTCGTACTTCTCGTAGGCTTCGATGATGTCGCGCACCAGTTTGTGGCGCACCACGTCGCTTTGGTCCAGGAAGGTGAAATTGATGCCTTCGATGCCGTCCAATATGCCTTGGATGCTCACCAACCCCGATTGGTTCTTCTTGGGGAGGTCTGTCTGCGTGATGTCGCCCGTGATGAGCGCCTTGCTCTCGGCCCCCAGACGCGTGAGGAACATCTTCATCTGGCTCACCGTGGCGTTCTGGGCTTCATCGAGGATCACGAATGCGTGGTTGAGGGTTCGCCCGCGCATGTACGCCAGGGGAGCGATCTCGATCACGTTCCGGGTCAGGTTCAGTTCAAGCCGTTCGTGTTCGATCATCTCCTCCAATGCATCATAAAGCGGACGCAGATAGGGATCGATCTTCTCCTTGAGGTCGCCGGGCAGGAACCCCAGGCTTTCGCCGGCTTCCACGGCGGGACGCACCAGCACGATGCGTTTCACCTTGCGTTCCTTCAGGGCTTTCACGGCGAGGGCCACGGCCGTGTAGGTTTTGCCCGTACCGGCCGGACCGATCGCGAACACCACATCGTGTTTGGCGGCGGCTTCGACCATGCGACGTTGGCCGTCGGTTTTCACACGCACCACGCCACCGCCGGCGGTGTGCAGGATCACGTCGGGATCGGACTGTCCGGCCGGCACGCCGGGGCCGGGCAGCGGGTCCCGGGGTTCGCGACCCTTGGCGATCGCCAGCAGGGCGTTCACATCCGATTCGTGCACCTGCCCCGTGCGGGTGGCGATCGTCACCAGTTCCCGCACGATGCGCGAAACCGACAATACCTCGCCATCCGATCCGCTCACCTTCACCTCATGGCCGCGGGCCGTAACCCGCACACCCGGATAGGCGGCCTCCAACTTCGCCAGATGGCGGTCCTGCATGCCGAATACCACCGCGGGTTCGGCCTTTTCAATCGGAATCAGCGTTTCTGTCATATGGATGGGAAGATACGCCCTACGGGTTCAAGGCTTCGATTTCTGATTCCGGATATAGCGCACAACCCCTTCCCGTCGATCATATTGAACCGAAAAAGCGCTATATCCGCGCTGCCACTGGAATGGGGGTGTCAACTCGAACGACTGATTGATCTTGTAGGAACTTGACCCTTTTACTTCTTGAATCAGATCTTTCAGAGCGAGCTTTTTCGTCATTCGAATCAGGATGTGCACATGATCGGCCAAACCGTTGATGATGGATACCTCGCACTCGCGTACCCGGAACGCTTCCGAAATGAATCGGTATGCTTCCCGTTCCACGACTTCGGTCAGAAAGGGCGTTCTGTACTTTGTGACAAAGACGACATGAAGCCAGATTTCGGTGTGGGAGTTAGTGTCGAGCATCCCCGATCATCGCTCCTAAATAGTTGATATGCAATCACTTTCGTTCCGGAATTTGTGCAGGTTTTGCCCCCCGCCTCGGAGGAGTTTGGTGTGCCCGGTTGGTGGGGCTGAAGCCCCACCTCGGAGGAGTTCGGTGCGCCCGGCTGGTGGGGCTGAAGCCCCACCTCGTTAGACCTGCAGTGGGGCTGAAGCACTCTTCCCGAGGTGGGGCTTCAACACTCTTTTCGAGGTGGGGCTTCAACACTCTTCCCGAGGTGGGGCTGAAGCACTCTTCCCGAGGTGGGGCTTCA
>JANJTJ010000041.1 GCA_024711145.1 Balneolales bacterium | reverse complement strand
CGCGCACCCACACCTACCGCTACGACCACCAGGGCCGGCGGGTCTATTCCAGCGTGGACAGCACCTACACCATCCGTGGGGCCTTCGGCGAGCCCATTGCCGAATACGCGGGTAATACCCCGGTACTCAAACACTGGAACTACATCCGCCCCGACGGGGTGGTGATCGGCCGGCGGGAGGGCAATAACCGATTCTTCTACCACCGCGACCACCTGGGGTCCACCCGGACCGTGCTCGGCGCCAACGGGTCCGTGATCGAAGTGTACGACTACCTGCCCTTCGGCGAGTTCATGTCCGGTCGCATCACCACCTCCGGCACCGGCACACGACCCAAGTTCACGGGTCATGCTTTCGACGACGAAACCGCCCTATTCACCATGCACTGGCGGCGGTATAATCCGAGATACGGGCAGTTCCGCACGCCGGATCCCATGGCGGATGCCTTCCCAGGCTGGAATGCCTACGCGTATGTGCTGAACGATCCGATGGGGTTCCTGGACCCGACGGGGCTCTCCCCCTGCGGCGTGGACGACAAGGACATCTGCCAGCTTCCGGAGGTGGTGGTTACGGCCGATCGGGATGCCGAACCCATGTTGCTACCCTGGAATCCGGGTTTGTCCTTAGGCCAAAACCTGACCAACCTGTTCTACAACCGGGATGGTTTCGAATTGGCGATGGATGCGGCAGGAATAGCCGATCCCACCGGACTGGTGGATTTGAGCGCATCCCTGTATTACATTGCCCGCGGCGACGCGCTCAATGCGGGTATCAGCTTGGCGTCCATTCTGCCAGCCGGCGACGTGATGAAGGCCGGTAGAGTGGCGAATAAAATGACACAATGGGGGTGGAAGGGTTCTAGGGCATGGAGAGATGCAGCGAAGCTTATTGATCAGGGAGGCACTATAACCACGATTTCTGGCAAAATTCCGACTCGTGATGAAGCCATCCAGCTCATAACTGAAGGTGGCGGCAGTGTTGTTCGAATTGAAGGGCCTCATATAGCACCAAATCCACACACATACAACCATATTAATTACACCACATCTAGTGGCAAAAAAGGCACAATACAAATACTTGAATAATCATGAATAGCAGTACTATAAATAATATTCACAGATGCTTTAAGAGTGCGTCCGAGCGGTATAATTTCAAATTCGATAGCCCATATACATTATATTCTGATTATATCGCAATAGACGTATTTGCATTAATTTCAGGCCATGATAATATAAATAATATCATATTATCACTTATATATCCGCCTAACTACGAAATTGATAATAGAATTATTTCTCTATGCGAAATGCATAATTATAAATATACATTTATAAATGCTGATGTTTATAGCAATTGCGATAGTGAATTGATTCGCGAAACCCTAATTGATTGGGGTGTGATATTAAAGTGAAGACACATTTAACAAATGCATTCGATTTCGCTTCACTGCGCATACTTAAGAATTAAGTACAAGGATTTCACCATGCCGGGGGTGCTCCTCTACGGCATCGAGCTGAACACCACCTACGACTGGCGCAACCTGCCGCTGTCGGTCACGGTGCCCTCCACCACCTTCCCCTTCACGCCGCTCACCCACACCTATCGCTACGACCACGAGGGCCGACGGGTATATTCCAGCGTGGACAGCACCTATACCATCCGTGGCACTTATGGCGAGCCCATTACCGAATACGCGGGCAGCACACCGGCGCTCAACTACTGGAACTACATCCGCCCCGACGGTGTGGTCATCGGTCGTAGGGAAGGAAGCAACCGATTCTTCTACCACCGCGATCACCTGGGGTCCACCCGTACCGTGATCGAAGTGTACGATTACATGCCCTTCGGGGAGTTCATGTCCGGCCGCATCACGGCGTAACCACCCCCTCCTTCCTTCATCCCCGCTTCACAATCCGGGCCGATCTTCTCTTCCATGGCCCAACCGAAACTCGGCGTCGTGCTCATGAACCTGGGAGGTCCCACTTCCGAGCCCGCCACCAAGACCTTCCTGTACAACCTCTTCCGCGATGAGGACATCATCAAGCTCGGCGGCGGCGCGGCCCAGACCGCCCTCGCCAAGCTGATCTCCTCGCTCCGCTATAAGAAAATCGCCGCCAAGTACCGCGATATCAACGGCTGTCCCAAGGGCTGCACGGGTAATGCCACCTGCGCCAACCGCCGCAACAAGGTGGTTTCGGATTGCTGCTCACCCATCAACGGCCTCACCGAGCTCCAACGCCGCACGCTGGAGAAGGCGCTGAAGGCGGAGTTGCCCGGTTTCGACGTGAAGGTGTACACCGCCATGCGCTATTGGATCCCCTTCGCTCCCGATGTGATGCGCCAGATGGTGGAGGACGGGGTGGACCATGCCGTGCTCCTGCCCCTGTATCCGCATTTCTCCTGGACTACCACAGGATCTTCGTTCCGCGATTGGGAGCAGTCGCGCCGGCTGCTGGCCACCGAGGGCACCACGCCCGCCTGGCAGGAATACACGGTGAAATCCTACCACCTGCAGCCGGACTACCTCACCGCCCTCAACCACCGCATCGACGAGGCCCTGGCCGCCTTCTCCCCGGAAGAACGGGCAAAGGTGCATCTGGTCTTCACCGCCCATGGCACTCCCTTGGCCGAAGTGGCCAGCGGCGACCCCTACACCGCCCAGATCGTGGAAACGGTGGAAGCCATCATGGACCTCCGCGGCCGCACCGAAAACCATTGGGTGAGCTACCAGAGCCGGGTGGGTCCGGCCAAATGGACCCAACCCAACACGGTGGACCTCGTCTTCCGCCTGCTCGATTACGGCGTGAAGCATCTGTTGCTGGTACCGGTGGCCTTCGTGACCGACCACATCGAAACCCTGCATGAACTGGGCATGGAGCTGCCCGAGGAGATCGAGGAGTCGGGTCGGCATGTGGAGAAGATGGCCGTCACCAAAGGTCTCAACGACCAACCCGATTTCATCCGGGCCCTCGTTTCGGAAGTGAAGACCCGCATCGCCCATGTTCCGGCCGGATAATTTCGCCGTGGTGGGCGTTTCCCACTGGTTCGCTCCCCTGGAGGTACGCGAGCGGTTCGCCCTGAACGCCGACGCCGTGGAGGCCCTCCTGCGCGAGGCCCAATCCATGGGAGTGGACAGTCTGATGGCCGTTTCCACCTGCAACCGCACCGAACTCTTCCTGCACGGAGACCGCACCGAGGTGGCCATAGGCCTTCTGGTGAAACACTCCACCGGCACCCGCAACGAGTTCGCCAAACACGGGTTCATCAAACGGGGCGAAGACGCCCTGCGCCACCTCTTCCGCGTGGCCGTGGGGCTGGACGCCCAGATCCTGGGCGACCTCCAGATCATCCAACAGGTGAAACAGGCCTACGAAACCGCCTGCCAGTTCGGCCATCTGGACGCCGTGATGCACCGCACCCTGCAGTCGGTCTTCCGCGCCCACAAGCGGTCCCGCACCGAAACCGACCTGGGCACCGGCGCCGCCAGCACGGCCTATGCCGCCGTGCAAGCCAGCCGGGCCGCCCTGGGCACCCTCGAAGGCCGCCGCGTGCTGCTGGTGGGTACCGGCGAAGTGGGCAAGGTCACCTGCCTCAACCTCCACCGCTCCGGCGTGGCCGACATCACCCTGGTGAACCGCACCCGCGACCGCGCCATGAGCCTGGCCGCCAAAGTGGCCGTGAACATCGCCGATTGGGATGCCCTGGATGCGGAAATCGCCGCCGCCGACCTCATCATCGTGGCCACCGGCGCCGACCACCCCGTCATCACCCCCGACCGGGTGGACGCCTCCAAGGGTCCCAAGGTCTTCATGGATCTGGCCGTGCCCCGCAACGTGGATCCCGCCATCGAACAGCTCGACGGCATCCGGATCATCAATATGGACATGCTGAACGACCGCCTCGACGCCACCTACCAGGAACGCGCCGCCCAGGTGCCCCGGGTGGAAGCCATCATCGAGGAGGAGATCGCCGACCTGCGCGATTGGATGCACGAGCAGCGGGTGGTCCCCACCATCAAGGCCCTCACCGCCCGTCTGGATGCCATCCGCGCCGAAGAGCTGGACCGCTACCGTTCCAAATTCAGCGCCGACGACGCCGTACTGGCCGACCAACTCACCCGCCGCATCGTCAACAAGATCCTGGCCTATTCCATCGACCATCTGAAGGATGAACGGGAGGAAGCCGAAACGATCACCCGCGTGGTTCGCGGCCTGTTCAAGATCGGTCCCGACCCATGACCCTGCGCATCGGCACGCGTGCCTCCCAATTGGCCCTCTGGCAAGCCCACGCCGTGGCCCACGCCCTGAAGGGCGTCGGCCACTTGGTCGAACTCGTCGAAATCGTCTCCGAAGGCGACCGCGTGCTCGACACGCCCTTGCCGCTCTTCGGCGGCAAAGGCGTGTTCACCAAAGCCCTGGACGACGCCCTGCTCGAAGGCCGCATCGACCTGGCCGTGCACAGCCACAAAGACCTGCCCACGGCCACCGAACCCGGCCTGCGCATCGGAGCCGTGCTCGAACGCGAAGATCCCCGCGACGTGCTGGTGGCCCGCGATGGCCTCGGCTTCCTCCATCAGCCCGACCGTCCCGCAACCATCGCCACCGGATCCGTGCGGCGCTCGGGTCAGTGGCGCCATCGCCACCCCACCCACACCACCGTGGACATCCGCGGCAATGTGCCCACCCGCCTGCGCAAATTGGCCGAATCCGATTGGGATGCCGCCATTTTCGCCCTGGCCGGCCTGCGTCGCCTCGGGTTGGAACACCATGTGGCCCTCACGCTCGACTGGATGGTGCCCGCGCCGGCCCAAGGCGCCATCGCCGTGGTGGTGCGCCAGGGCGACGCTCCGGTGGCCCAGGCCGTCTCCATCCTCCATCATGCCGAAACCGCCGCCGCCGTGGAAGCCGAACGCGCCTTCCTCAGCCGCCTTGGTGGTGGCTGCCATGCCCCCATCGGCGCCCTGGCCCGGATCGATGGCGACCGCCTGCACTTTACCGGCGCCGTGCTCGACGCCGACGGCCGCTCCCGCCTGGATGTGACCCTCGACGGCGACGCCGAAGAGGCCCACGGTCTCGGTGTGGCCGCCGCCATCAACCTGCTGGCCCGTGGGGCCGGCTCCCTGCTCGGAACTCCCTGATCATGCGCATCCTCCTCACCCGTGCCGCCACACCCCGCGACCGCCTGCTGGCCGAACGCCACGGGGTGGAACTGGTGGCCAAGCCCCTCATCGACATCCAGTTTCCGGATGAGGCCCATATCCCCGACGCCCCCGCCTTCGCCTTCACCAGCGTGAACGCCGTGGAGGGCTTCCTGCGCCTGCGTCCCGCCACCGACCTGGACGGCAAGCGGGTGTATGCCGTGGGCTCGGTGACCGCCGCCGCCCTGCCACCCCATACCCGCGTGTCGCCCGGCCGCACCGGTGCCGAAATGGCCGCCTGGATGCTCGAAGCCGGCGAAACGGGCCCCGTTTGCCACCCCACCGGCGACCGCCGCCGCCCCGAACTGGCCCGGTTGCTGGGCGATGCCGGGGTGCAGGTGCTCGAACCCATCGTGTATTTCAACCTGCCGCCCACCCTCATCGAACTGCCCTCCGAACCGGTGGATGCCGTGGTATTCATGAGTCCGTCCGCGGTGGAACGCTTCCTGGAACTGGGCTGGGACCGCCGCCTGCCCGTACCCTACGCCGCCATAGGTCCGACCACGGCCGCCGCCCTGGGCAACCGCCCGGTACTAGTGGCCCCAGAGGCCGACCTGGACCGCCTTATCGAACTGCTCAAAGTGGAAGTATGAACGAGCTCTTTCTGAAAGCGTTGGCCGGTGAGCCCGTGCCGCGCCCCCCGGTTTGGATGATGCGCCAGGCCGGCCGGTACCTGCCCGAATACCGTGCCCTGCGCGACAAGTACGATTTCTGGACCCGGGTGCAAACCCCCGAACTGGCCGCCGAAATCACCACCCAGCCCATCGACCGGCTCGGCATGGATGCCGCCATCCTCTTTTCGGACATCCTCACCGTTCCCCTAGCGCTCGGGTTCGAGGTCACCTTGAACGAAGGGGAGGGGCCCCGGCTGCCGGCTCCCATCCGCACGCCCGAACAAGCCCTGGCCCTGCGCGTGCCCGACGTGGCCGACCGGCTCCACTATGTCTTCGAGGCCGTGCGGGCCACCGTGGCCCGCCTGGAGGGGCGCGTGCCCCTCATCGGGTTCGCCGGCGCCCCCTGGACCCTCTTCTGCTACCTCATCGAAGGGCGGGGCAGCAAGGATTTCGGCATGGCCAAGGCATTCGCCCTGAAGCATCCGGCCGCGACCGCCCATGTGCTGGGCGTGTTGGCCGACACCACCATCCACTATCTCAATCAGCAGATCCGGGCCGGTGCCCGTGCCGTGCAGGTCTTCGATTCCTGGGCCGGCCTGCTCTCGCCCGACGATTTCGACGTGCTGGCCAAGCCCTGGCTGGCCCGCATCGCGGCCGGTGTGGAGGGCGCGCCTGTCATCCTTTTCGCCAAAGGCAGCACCTACGCGCTGGACGACCTCAGCCGTCTGCCCGGCGTGGCCGCCCTGGGGCTGGATTGGACCGTGGCGCCCGAGCAGGCCCGTGCCGCCACCGGCGGGCGGGTGAGCCTGCAAGGGAACTACGACCCATCGCATCTGCTCACCGATCCGGCCACCATCCGCCGCGAAGTCCGCACCATGATCGACCGGTTCGGCACCCGGGGTTACATCGCCAACCTGGGGCATGGGATCACCCCCGGGGTGCCCGTGGCCAACGCCCAGGCCTTCGTGGAGGCCGTGCTCAGCTACGGAAGGGGTTGACTACCTGCAGCGAACGGATTCGCAATCCGTGCTGCAGATCTTCCGATAACAAGGTTCCACATCCGGCAGCCAAGGCACTGGCCACAATCAGGCTGTCATACCAGGATAAGCGCCACTTTTGCTGGATTTCCAACGCATCAATCATCAACCCTTCACCCGACTGCACATCCCAAAGCGGAAGTAGTACATGGTGAAGGTAGGTTTTCGCCTCGTCTGTCGTCATGGGGCTGGCGAAACGGCGAAGAGCAACGTTCATGAATTCTTGAACCACCTGGTAACTGATGCGCCCATGACCAGATTCCAACGCATCCGCTATGAGCTTTCGCGCCAGGTCCCGCTTCACTGGATCACGATGATCAAAGCTGTAGATGAAGATATTCGTATCGAGAAATACCCTACCGCTCATTGCGCTTTTCCCGATCGAATGTACCACCTGCCTCAACGGTGCCCAGGTCTCGCATCAAGGCCATATACCCTTCTGCCCCATCCACCCCGGAGACATATCTTTTGAGCCATTCCCGGAATTTGGCATTGAGGGTCGTTTTTTCCTCCAACGCCTTCAACCGGGCTTTTTCAATGAGTACCTCATCGGCACTGAGCGTTACATTCTTCATGACTTCCTCCAAATCGTGTACACGAATATCGTGTGAAATATAGCATGAGTTCCGAATTCTTCGACCGCTTCCAGACCTTCGTACGTGAGGCCCAGGACCGTATCTGCTCGGCGTTGGAGGCCATTGACGGCCGTGCCACGTTCCGCGAGGACCCCTGGGTACGGCCCGTGGGGGGAGGCGGACGCACCCGTGTGATCGCCGACGGTGCCGTCTTCGAGAAGGGCGGGGTGAACGTGTCGGCCGTGTACGGCCCGCTTCCCGACATCATGAAGGAACGCTTCGGGGTGACGGGCGCCACCTTCGCCGCCTGCGGCATCTCCCTGGTGCTGCATCCGGAAAACCCCTTCGTGCCCACCGTGCATCTGAACTACCGGTATTTCGAGGTGGAAGGCGACGCCTGGTTCGGCGGGGGTGCCGACCTCACGCCCTACTACCTGTTTCCGGAGGATGCCCATGCCTTCCATACCGCACACAAACGGGCTTGCGATGCCGTGGACCCCGCCTTCCATCCGGAATTCAAACGCGAGTGCGATACCTATTTCCGGAACACCCACCGGGGCGAAGCCCGTGGCATCGGGGGGATCTTCTATGATTACAAACGTCCCGACGACCGCCATCCCGCCGACCGCTGGCTGGAATTGGCCCGCTTGAACGTGGACGCCTTCCTCGCCTCCTACCTCCCCATCTGCGAACGGCGGAAAACCCTGCCCTGGACCGACGCCCACCGCCGTTGGCAGGAGATCCGCCGCGGGCGCTATGTCGAATTCAACCTCCTGCACGACCGCGGCACCCTCTTCGGCCTCAAGACCGACGGCCGCATCGAATCCATCCTCATGAGTCTGCCCCCCCGCGTTCGCTGGGAATACGACCACCACCCCGAACCCGGAACCCCCGAGGCGGACCTGGTGGACGTGCTGAGGAATCCGGTGGACTGGGTCTCCTAATGTTGAATGGTGAATGTTGAAATTGGGTCCCACAGACCCATAGACCCATAGTCCCATAGACCCACAGACCCATAGTCCCATGCTCAAAACATCGCTTGCCATAGTCGCCGGGCTCATCGTCGGCAGTATCGTCAACAGCGGCCTCGTGCATGTGGGCCCCATGGTCATTCCGGTACCCGAAGGTGCCGACGTCTCCACCATGGAAGGGCTGGCCGCATCCATGTCGCTGTTCCAAGCCAAACACTTCCTGTTTCCGTTCCTGGCGCATGCCCTTGGCACCCTCGCCGGGGCCTTCGTGACCGCCCGCTTCGCCGCCGAGGGTCAGGCCCGTGCCGGCTGGATCGTGGGGTGCTTTTTCCTACTCGGGGGTATAGCCGCCGCCTACATGATTCCCGCTCCCCTTTGGTTCGAAGCGGCCGACCTGGCCCTGGCTTACCTGCCCATGGCCTGGTTGGGGATCCGCCTCGCCGGGAAGGATAACTGATGAACGATGAAGGATGAAATGACCCGACGTACCGACGTACCGACGTACTTGATTCTGCTGTCGCTGGTCTGGGCGGCCATCGCCGGAGTATGGATGCAGGGCCTGGCGCCGGCGGTGGCATCGGGCATCAGCCTCACGCTGTTCTTCCTCGCGCTGCCCCTGGCCTGGCTGCTCGCCAAAGCGTTGGGGGTTTCCTGGAAGTCGGAGGCCAATGCGCTATATCTGATGCCCTGGTTCCTGTCGCCGCTGCTGTTCTGGGCCTTCGGCGCCATGCCCATCCGCTTCCTCATGATCCAGGCCGTCATCACCGGCGCGCATCTGTTCCCCTTCGGGAAGGTGTTCGGCAGCCGTTGGGTTGCCGTCGGCGCGGGCGTCATCGCCTTCGGCGCCTGGTGGTGGGGTGGTACCCTGTCCTATTTCGACCAATGGAAACTGGCCGCCGGGGTCTCGGCCACGCTATTCGTGCTGGCCGTCCTTGTGGGAAGAGGTAAGGGGTAAGGGGTAAGAGACAAGGATAGATTCTCTTGTACCGAAGTACCGAAGTACCGTCGTACCGAAGTACCTTTGAAGGATGGAAACCAACCCCACCGGGGGCACCTGCCCCGTAACCGGCGCCGGCGCCGGAACCACTCCCTCCCGAGCCACTTCCCACGAGTGGTGGCCCAACCGCCTCAATCTGAACATCCTGCGGCAGCACTCGGAATTGTCGGACCCCACCGACCCCGATTTCGACTACGCCGAAGCCTTCGAATCCCTGGATTATGAAGGTCTGAAACGGGATCTGGCCGCCCTCATGACCGATTCGCAGGACTGGTGGCCCGCCGATTTCGGCCATTACGGCCCGTTCTTCATCCGCATGGCCTGGCACAGTGCCGGTACTTACCGCACCGGCGACGGCCGCGGTGGCGCGGGCGCCGGCCAACAGCGGTTCGCGCCCCTCAACAGCTGGCCCGACAACGCCAACCTCGACAAAGCCCGCCGCCTGCTCTGGCCCATCAAGCGGAAATATGGCAACAGGATCTCCTGGGCCGACCTCATGATCCTCGCCGGCAACGTGGCGCTGGAGACCATGGGCTTCAAGACCTTCGGCTTCGCCGGCGGTCGCGCCGATGTCTGGGAACCCGAACAGGATGTCTATTGGGGATCCGAAACCGAATGGCTGAGCGACAAAGCCCGCTATTCCGGAAACCGCGACTTGGAGAATCCCCTGGCGGCCGTGCAAATGGGCCTCATCTATGTGAATCCGGAAGGTCCCGGCGGCAACCCCGATCCCATCGCCGCCGCACGCGACATCCGCGAAACCTTCGCCCGCATGGCCATGAACGACGAGGAAACCGTGGCGCTGATCGCTGGCGGACACACCTTCGGCAAGGCCCATGGCGCCGGTAGCACCACCCACGTGGGTCCCGAACCGGAAGCCGCTCCCATCGAACTCCAGGGTTTGGGCTGGATGAGTACCCACGGTTCCGGAAAGGGCGTGGATACCATCACCGGCGGACCCGAAGTGACCTGGACCCAACAGCCCACGCGCTGGACCAACCTCTTCTTCGAGAACCTGTTCGGATATGAATGGGAATTGACCAAGAGTCCGGCCGGGGCGCACCAATGGGTGGCCAAAGGAGGAGCCGGGGCCGGCACCTTCCCCGACGCGCACGACGCCTCCCGGAAGCACGCCCCCACCATGCTCACCACCGACCTTTCGCTGCGGTTCGATCCCATCTATGAGAAGATCTCGCGCCGGTTTTTGGAGCATCCCGACCAGTTCGCGGATGCGTTCGCCCGGGCCTGGTTCAAACTCACCCACCGCGACATGGGCCCCAAAGTGCGGTATCTGGGTCCTGAAGTGCCGGCCGAAGAGCTGCTCTGGCAAGACCCCTTGCCCGAGCCCACACACGACCCCGTCTCCGAAGCCGACATCGCCGAGCTGAAACGCCGCGTGCTGGCTTCCGGCCTGGGCTTCTCCGATCTCGTAGCCACCGCCTGGGCCTCGGCCAGCACCTACCGCGGTTCCGACAAACGCGGCGGAGCCAACGGCGCCCGCATCCGCTTGTCGCCCATGCGGTATTGGAAAGCCAACAACCCGGCCCGCCTCGGCAAGGTGCTCGATACACTCGAAACCATCCGCACCGCATTCGGCATGCATGTCAGCATGGCCGACCTCATCGTGATCGCCGGCAACGCCGCCGTGGAAGCGGCCGCAGCCCGGGCCGGATACGAGGTGGAAGTGCCCTTCGTGGCCGGCCGGGTGGATGCCACCCAGGAGCAGACCGATGTGGAATCCTTCGCGGTCCTGGAACCCCAGGCCGACGGGTTCCGGAACTACCTGAGCCGGAAATTCAGGGTCGCCACCGAAGCCTTGCTGGTCGACAAAGCCCAGCTGCTGACCCTCACCGCCCCGGAAATGACCGTACTCGTGGGCGGCCTGCGCGCGCTCGACGCCAACTGGGACGGCTCGCCGCACGGTGTGCTCACCACGCGGCCCGGTGTGCTCACCAACGACTTCTTCGTGAACCTGTTGGATATGGGCACCGAATGGAAAGCGGTAGATCCCGTTCACGAAGGGTTCGAAGGCCTCGACCGTCGCACCGGTGAGCGGAAATGGACCGCCACCCGGGCGGACCTCGTGTTCGGTTCCAATTCCGAACTCCGGGCCATCGCCGAAGTGTATGCCGAAGCGGGAGGAGAGGCCAAACTCGTGCGCGACTTCGTCAACGCCTGGGCCAAGGTCATGCACCTGGACCGCTTCGATCTCTGACGGCACGTCTGTAGGCCGGTATGATTCACACGATTCTCCCCTTGCGGGGGAATGCGTGTGGCGTTAACTTTGTAACACAAAGCGCTTTGAACTTGTATCTCCCTCTATGAAAACCCACACCGACCCCGTCCGCGATCTGGCGGAAATCCGATCCCTGATGGAGCGCAGTTCCACGTTCCGGGCGCTTTCCGGCTGGCAGGGGGTATTGGCCGGGGCATTCGCATCGGTGGGGGCGGGGTTCGCGGCCTGGGGCCTGGAGTTCGCGCCGCAAGCCTGGGCGTACGCGCTGCCGGCCGAAGCCGTGCGTGCGCTGGGTCTGACCGCCCTGGCCGTGCTCGTACCGGCGGCGGTTACGGCATTGGCCTTCTCCCGACGCAAGGCGGCCGAACTGGGCGAGCCGGCCTGGAATCCCACCACCCGGCGCCTGCTGGCGGGCATGGCGGTTCCCATGGCCAGCGGGGGACTCCTCTGCGTGCTGGGCGCCGTCAACGGCCTGCTCGGACTCATCCCGGCCCTCATGCTCCTCTTCTACGCATCGGCCCTCTTCCATGCCGCCCGCTTCACCATTCCCGCCGTGCGCACCCTGGCCTACGTCCAAACCGCCTTCGGCTGGGCCGCCGCCCTGTTCCCCGAATACGGCCTGCTCTGCTGGGCCCTCGGTTTCGGCGCCGGCCATCTGGTGTACGGCATCACCTTCCTGATGCGCGAAGCCCGGTGAGACCCGCCCTCGACCAGTTGCACAAGGCCTTCGAAAGCCGCATCCGCCTGGGCATCATGTCCATGCTGGCGGCCAACGAATCGGTGGATTTCACCAGTCTGAAGCTGCATCTGGACCTGACCGACGGCAACCTGGCCAGCCATCTGAAAGCCCTCGAGAAAGAGGGGTTCATCCAGGTCGAGAAGACCTTCGTGGGGCGCAAGCCCAATACCGAATACCGGATCACCTACGAGGGCCGATCCGCGTTCGACCATCACCTGCAGGCCCTCGAATCCCTCATCAAAAAACATATCCAGACATGACCGACAAACGCAAACGCATCGGAAACGTGCTGCTCGTCTTCGGATTCCTGCTCATGGTAACCACCATGGTCACCGAAAGCGAACCCGGAGCCCTGCCCCTGGGCATCATCCTGCTCGGAGCGCTCACCCGCTTCCTGCCCCTGCCCAAAACCGCCTGAGGCCCTTTTTTTGGCCTATTACTTTGTACCTCAAAGTACTTTCTACGCTCGGATTTCGCATGAGACCGCGCCGACTCCCGACTCCCGACTCACCATTTCCCAAAACCACCCACCACCCACCACCAACCACCCACTATGAACACCCTCCCCAACGCTCTGGCCCGCGTGGCCGCCATCGCCCTGCTCATCCTCTGCATCCCGTTCTTCGGTATGTGGTTCAACCTGGGCTTCGATTGGACCTTCTCCGATTTCCTCATCATGTTCATCCTCATTTTCGGAACCGGATCGGCCTACACCCTGGTGGTGCGGTCGTCGAGCCAGCTCTCGTACCGCATCGGGGTGGGCGCCGCCGCCTTTACCGGGTTTTTCCTGGTCTGGTCGAATCTGGCGGTGGGACTCATCGGCTCCGAAAACAACCTGATCAACCTCTGGTATTTCGGGGTGCTGGGGGTGGCCGCTGCCGGCTCCTTCCTGGCCCGGTTCCGCACCCGGGGCATGTTCTGGGCCATGACGGCCACCGGGGCCGCCCAAATGGCCGTGGCCGGCTATGCCCTGCTCACCGGCGCCCAACACCTGCCCGAAAGCTCGGTGGTCGAAATCCTGGGGGTGAATCTGTTCTTTACCGGTCTCTGGCTCGGCACGGCGCTGGTGTTCCATTATGCGGAGCAGGAAGTCCTGAGTCCCGAGTCCTGAGACTAACGGACTTCCAATAGGTCTCCCGGCTGGCAATCCAAGGCCTTGCAGATGGCCTCCAAGGTGCTGAATCGCACGGCCTTGGCTTTGCCGGTTTTCAATATGGACAGGTTGGCCAGGGTGATGTCCACTTTTTCGGAAAGTTCGCTCAGGCTCATCTTCCGCTTGGCCAGCATGACGTCCAGGTTCACGATGACGGGCATGGCCTCAGGCTGTCA
>JANJTJ010000012.1 GCA_024711145.1 Balneolales bacterium | reverse complement strand
CTGCAGGTGGCCGTCGCCGGCCGCAGGATGACCCGCCGCGTGATGGGCAAGGCCGCCTTCTTCAACCTGCAGGACAGCAAGGGTACCATCCAGATCTACATCCGCCGAGACGACGTGGGCGAGGTGAACTACAACCAGGTGTTCAAACAGCTCACCGACCTGGGCGATTGGGTCGGCATCAAAGGGTTCGTCTTCACCACCCAGACCGGCGAAACCACCATCCATGCCGAATCCTTCACCTTCCTGACCAAAACCCTGCGCCCCATTCCAGTGGCCAAGGAAACCGAGGTGGACGGCGTGAAAGTGGTACACGACGCCTTCGCCGACAAGGAGCTCCGCTACCGGATGCGGTACCTGGACCTGGTGGTCAATCCGCACGTGCGCGACGTCTTCCGCAAACGCACCCAATTGGTGAACACCATGCGCCGCTACATGGAGGATCTGGGGCTGCTCGAGGTGGAGACCCCCATCCTGCAACCCATGTACGGCGGCGCCTCGGCACGGCCGTTCGTAACGCACCACAACGCGTTGGACATGCCCCTGTACCTGCGCATCGCCAACGAATTGTATCTCAAACGCCTCATCGTGGGCGGATTCGACGGGGTGTTCGAATTCTCCAAGGATTTCCGGAACGAGGGCATGTCCCGCTTCCACAATCCCGAATTCACCCAGGTCGAAGTGTACGTGGCCTGGAAGGATTATACCTGGATGATGGAGTTCACCGAGGCTGTAATCGAACAGGTAGCCCTTGCGCTCCATGGAGATACCAAGGTTCCCGTAGGAAACCATGTGATTGATTTCAAGCGCCCGTGGAAGCGGTGGACCATGTACGATGCCATCCGTGAGAAAACCGGAGTCGATATCTCGGATCTGGACCTGGATGGTCTGCGGAACGCCGCCAAGGGGCTGGGCGTGCATACCGATGCCACCATGGGCAAAGGCAAGATCATCGACGAGCTGTTCGGCACCTTCGTGGAGCCGCACCTCATCCAACCCACCTTCATTACGGATTACCCGGTTGAGATGAGCCCCTTGGCCAAACCCCACCGCAGCAAAGCCGGATTGGTGGAACGGTTCGAAGCCATCTGCAACGGCAAAGAGATCGCCAACGCCTTCAGCGAATTGAACGACCCCATCGACCAGCGCGAACGGTTCGAGGAACAGGTGCGCCTGCGCGAAGCCGGCGACGACGAGGCCATGGGCGTGGACGAGGACTTCCTGCGGGCGTTGGAATTCGGCATGCCACCCACCGCGGGCCTGGGAATCGGCATCGACCGCCTCACCATGATCATGACCGACCAGGAATCCATACGGGATGTGCTCTTCTTCCCGCACATGCGGCCCGAATAGATGGGATTCGTCCGGTTCGTCGCGCTCCGCTATCTGACAGGCCGCCGAGGCGGTGCCGGCTTCCTCACGTTCGCCAAAGCCTTGGCCATAGGCGGGGTCGCGGTGGGTACCGCCGGTTTGCTCATCGCATTGGCGGTCTCGCACGGATTCAAAGATTCGATCCGGGGCAAGGTGCTCAGCTACGGGCCGCACCTGTCGGTCACCGGCATGCTGGAAACCCCCATCTACCGGGCCGACACATTGGTTACCTGGCTGAAAGCCCTACCCGAGGTGGACGAGGCCCAAGCCGTGCTCTACGGCCAGGTGATGCTGCAACATGGCGACCGGGTGGAAGGCACCTTTCTGAAGGGCGTGCCGGCCGAAACCGGCGACCTGACCGGCATCCGGTCGTATGTGTCGGCCGGGCGGTATTCGGTGCTTCCCGACAGCCTGGGGCGCCCCACCGTGGTACTCGGTGCCGCATTGGCGCGCAAGCTGGGCGTGGAGCCCGGCGACCTGGTCACCGCCTTCGCCATAACCGGGCTGCCGAGCGCCGACAACCTGCCCCAGGTGCGTCGGTTCGTGGTAGCCGGCCTGTACCGCACCGGCGTGGATCCGTTGGACGACGTATTCGTGCTCATGGCCGACACCGAGGCGGGCGGGTTGCTCAATCTCGACGCACCGGCCTCCCACCAGGTGGACGTTCGCCTGCGCGACCTGGCCCTGCTTCCCGAATTCGAACCGCGATTGGAGGCGGCCCTCTCCTTCCCCTACATCACCGAAAGCGTGTACCTCCGGTATTCGAATCTGCTGGCCTGGGTAGACCTTCAGGAGCAGATCATCCCCATGATCATCGGGGTGATGGTGGTCGTGGCCGCCTTCAACCTCATCGGCACCATCCTCATGATGGTGCTCGAACGGGTGCGCGACATCGGCATCCTGAAAACCATGGGTGCCACCAATCGGCAGATCCGGGGCATCTTCCTGCTGGATGGGCTGCTCGTGGGCACGCTCGGTATCGGCATCGGCGTGGGCACGGCGCTGGTGTTCAGCTGGGCCCAGGCCACCTTCGGCCTCATCCCGCTGGATCCGGCCAGCTACTACATGGAAACGGCGCCCGTGGCGCCGCAAACGGCCGATTACATCTGGGTATCGGGCCTGGCGCTGGGACTCTCCGTGCTGGCGGCCTGGCTTCCCGCCAGAGCCGCCGCACGGATCCGTCCGTTGGAGACCATCCAATTCGGCCGTTAGGCCGTCGGGTCAGAGCACCGAGGCAACCGGTGCGTAGGGGAACCCGAAGGCGTCGGCCACATCTTTGTACACGATCTGCCCCAGGGCCACGTTGAGGCCCAGTTCCAGCTCCTTGCTGTCGCGCACGGCCTGTTTCCAGCCCTTGTTGGCGATCTGCACGGCATAGGAAAGCGTCACGTTGGTCAGGCCGCGGGTCGAGGTGTTGGGCACGGCGCCGGGCATGTTGGCCACACAGTAGTGCACCACATCGTCCACCACGTAGATGGGGTTGTCGTGCGTGGTGGCTTTGGCCGTTTCGATGCAACCGCCCTGGTCGATGGCCACATCCACGATCACGGAACCGGGTTTCATGGTGCGGAGCATGTCGCGGGTGACCAGGTGCGGGGCTTTGGCGCCCGGAATGAGCACGGCGCCGATCACCAGGTCCATGTTCGGCAGATACTCGCGGATGGTGCCTTCCGAGCTGAACACGGTGGTCACGTTGGCGGCCATGATGTCGTCCAGGTAGCGCAAACGGGGCACGCTCACATCCATGATGAACACGTTGGCGCCCATACCGGCGGCGATCTTGGCGGCGTTCACGCCCACCACGCCGCCACCGAGCACCAGCACATTGGCCGGTGGTACGCCCGGAATGCCGCCCAACAGCACGCCGCGGCCGCCTTGGGCTTTCTCCAGGTACTTGGCCCCTTCCTGGACCGACATGCGGCCCGCCACTTCCGACATCGGAACCAGCAACGGCAGGGATCGGTCGGTTTTCTCGACGGTCTCGTAGGCGATGGCCACACAACCCGATTTCATGACGGCTTCGGTCAGCTCCTGGCTGGCCGCGAAATGGAAATAGGTGAAGATGATCTGGCCCTGGCGCATGCGCGGGTATTCCACCGCGATGGGCTCCTTCACCTTCATGATCATCTCGGCTTCCGCCCAGATGCGTTCCACATCGGCCACGATTTCGGCACCGGCGGCCACATACATCTCATCGGGGAAGCTGCTGCCCAGCCCCGCCCCTTTTTCCACCATGACCGTGTGGCCGTGGCGTTTCAGTTCGACGACTCCCGCCGGAACCAGGGCCACCCGGTTCTCATGGGTCTTGATTTCTTTCGGTACTCCGATGCGCATGTCAGTAGGTTATTCAGGGATTGGGTTCGGTTCCCGAAAATAGCGGGTTTTGCCCTAACTTTCGCCCCTTCCCGCATGATCCCGAGCGACTTAATAGCCAAAATCCGCAAACTCGAAATCCGCACGAAGGGGTTGGTCAACCACCTCTTCAGCGGTGAGTACCATTCGGCCTTCAAAGGGCGCGGCATGGTCTTCAGCGAGGTGCGCCCCTACCAGTATGGCGACGACGTGCGCCAGATCGATTGGAACGTGACCGCACGCACCGGAGACCCGCACATCAAGGTTTTCGAGGAAGAGCGCGAGCAAACCCTCATGCTCGTGGTCGACATCTCCCCTTCGGGCCGTTTCGGCAGCCGGCGCCGCAAGCTGGACCTCATCACCGAGTTGTGCGCCGTGCTTGCGTTCAGTGCCGTGCGCAACCAGGACAAAGTGGGTCTGTTGCTCTTCAGCGACCGCATCGAGCACGTGGTTCCGCCCCGCAAAGGCCGCTCCCATGTGCTCCGCCTCATCCGGGACCTGTACGCCGTGCAGCCTGCGGGCACCGGTACCGACATCGCCGGGGCCTTGGGCTACGCCAACCGCATCCTCAACCGGCGCAGCATCTTCATCCTGGCCAGCGACTTCCAGGCGCCCGATTTCGACCATGCCCTACGCGTGACCAACCGCAAGCACGACCTGGTGACCCTGCACCTGTACGATCCGCTCGAGCGCACCCTGCCCGACATGGGCATCGTGCCCCTGCGCGACCCGGAGACCGGGCGGAGCATCACGGTAGACACGAGCTCCGCCGCCTTCCGAAACGCCTTCTCCCGGCAGCAGGAAGCGGCTTTCGCGGCCCTGCAAGACCGTTTCCGCCGCCAGCGCATCGATTCCATCGCCTTGGGCACCCACGAATCCTACATCGACCCCCTGCGCCAGTTCTTCCTGCGCCGAGCCAACCGCCCGTGAAACGCCTGCTCCTTTTCCTCCTACCCATCCTCGCCACCGACCTGGCCGCACAATCCATCCATGTGGGTCTGTCGGCCGACAGTCTGGAGGCCGGCCAGCGGTTCGAATACCGGGTACGGGTGGACAAAGCCGGTTACGAGCATGTACTGCCGCCCGACACCTCCGCCTGGGGCGACCTGGCCGAGCTCATCTCCTGGAAGCGGGTCGAATCGGGCACCGGCATCGATTCCCTCGTCTTCACCTTGCAGTTCTTCGGCACGGCCGACACCACCCTGCCGGCCGTCGCCTTCCGCCTCATCGGTACCGACACCCTCCTGCTGCCGGCCCCGGAGCTTCCTGTGGCCTTCAAGACCCTGGTTACCGCGCCCGAGGCCGAACTGCAACCCCTCAAACCCCTGTACGCCTTCGCCCGCCGCTGGTGGGTGTGGATCCTGACCGCCCTGCTGCTGGCAACAGCCCTCTGGTGGTTGTACCGCAGATGGAAGAACCGGCCCGAACCCGAACCGCCCGCACCCGTTGAGCCGCCCAAACCCGATTGGATGCGCGACCCCCTCATCGAATTGCGCATGGCCCTGCAGAACGTGCGTACGGCGGGGTATTTCGAAGACGGGCGTTTCAAAGAAGGCTATGCGGAAACGGGAGACGCCTTGCGCCGCTACGTCGAGAAAGTGCATGGCATACCGGCCCTCGAAAGCACCACCTCCGAATTGAAACGGGACCTGAAACGCACCGCCCTCGACGAACATCGCACCCGCACCTTGCTGGAGCTGCTCGAATCGGCCGATCTGGTCAAATTCGCGAAAGCCGTACCCACCCGGGAAGCGGCCGAAAGCATGCTGGAAACCGCCCAGAAATTCGCCGATACCAGCCGGTATGCCGACGAACCCCTCATCATAGCCTACAAGAACCGCCATGATCCGGTTTGACGATCCGATCTGGCTCTGGGCCTTGCTCGCACTGCCGGTGTTGGGCGGGCTGCACTGGTGGCGCAGCCGCAAAGGGTCGGAAGGCGCCATCACCTATGCCGCCGTGGATGCGGTGGCGGCCGTGGCCGGCTGGCGCCAACACCTGGCGGGCCGGATTCTCGCCACGCTGCCGTACCTGGCGTTGGCGTTGGGCATCGTGGCCATGGCACGCCCCGTCGAGCTCGATTCGTCCATCAGCCGCAGCACCGAAGGCATCGACATCGTGCTCACCATGGACATCTCCACCTCCATGCTGGCCGAAGACCTCCGGCCCAACCGGTTCAATGCCGCCAAAGCCGTAGCCGCCGAATTCATCGACGCCCGCGTGAGCGACCGCGTGGGCCTGGTGGTGTTCGCCCGCCAGAGTTTCACCCTCATGCCACCCACGCTGGATTACCGCCTGCTCAAGAAATCGCTGGCCGACCTGAAGATGGGTCAGGTGGAGGACGGTACCGCCATCGGCCTGGGCATCGCCACGGCCGTGAACCGCCTGCGCAACAGCACCGCCTTGAGCAAAGTGGTGATCCTGCTCACCGACGGGGAAAACAACGCCGGCGAAATCGACCCGCTGACGGCAGCCGACCTGGCCCGCGAATTCGGCATCCGGGTGTACACCATCGGCGCCAGCACCGAGGGCACGGCCCCCTATCCCGTCAACGACCCCATCTTCGGGCCCCGGTACCACCCCCTGCCCGTGAACATCGACGAACCCCTGCTCAAAGAAGTGGCCGAACGTACCGGTGGCCGCTATTTCCGGGCACGCGACACCCAGGGGTTGCGTTCCATCTACCGCGAGATCGACCAATTGGAACGTTCCGAGGTGGAAGAACTGCTTTATGTGGACAAGGTGGACCGTTACGCCTGGTTCCTGGCTCCCTCCGTTTTTTTGATGCTCATCTGGGCCGCCGCCGACCGCTGGTACCACCGGTTCGAACGGGCCTGAACCGTACATGACCATTCCTTCCCTGCGCGACCGGCTGTTGGCCGGCCTGCCGATCGAAACCCTGCGCGGATCCCTGGATCCGAAGGCCCCCGTGCGTCTCGAAGGTGCCATCGGCGCCCTGTCCACCCTGGCGGTCGGCGCCCTGGCCGCAGGCGGCCGCAGCGTGCTCGTACTCACTTCGGACGACGATGAAGCCCTGGCCTTCCACGGCGACCTTTCCGAGTGGGACCTGGCCGAGAGCCTGCCCTTTCCCTCCACCGGCGTTCGGCCGTTCGATACCACCCAGGTGGCCGATCCCGCCGTGCTCGTGCAACGTTCCGAAGCCGTGGAGCGCCTGCAGCAAGGCGGCGCCTGCGTGGTCACCGCCTCCGTGGCGGCCATCATGGAGAAGATCGCCCCACCCGGCGCTTTTCTCGATGCCGCCCTCGTGCTCAGGCGCGATCAGGAAATCCCGCTCGATTCGGTATGGGAACAATTGGTGGACCAGGGGTTCCGTACCACCGACTTCGTCGACGAACCCGGCGAAATCGCCCGCAGGGGCGGCATTCTGGATGTGTTCCCCTTCACGGGCGGGTATCCGGTCCGCCTCGAATTCTTCGGCGACACCCTCGATTCCATCCGGGAGTTCGATGCCGATTCCCAACGGTCCATCTCCTTCCTGGACCAGACCCGCATCCTGCCGGATTTGTCGGGTAGGGCGGCGGGTGAAGCCTTATCGCTACTGACCGACTACCTGCCCGCCGACGCCATCGTGGTGCTCCATCAAGAAGCCCTGCTCCGCGCCCGGTATGCCGAAGAATGGGACCAGGTACTGAAACGGGCCGAGGCCGCGCAGTCCTCCGTACCTCACGAGCGTTTCGCCGACCCCGGGTCCTTCCAAGCGGCAACCCACCGGTTCGCCCGCCTGCTGCTCGGTGGCAGCGCCGGCGCCACCACGGGCGAAACCCGCATCAAGCTGGAGTCCCGCGCCCAGCCCGATTTCAACGGGGCGGTAAAACTGCTCAAACCCCACCTGCACGACCTCACGCACCAGGGGTACACCATTGTCATCGTGTGCGACAACGAAGGGCAGCGCGACCGTTTCGTCGAACTGTTGCACGATGAAGCCGATCCGGTCCGCATGGAACTGGCCGTCGGCAGCCTCCACAGAGGGTTCTGTCTGGATTCGGAACGGTTGGCCGTGTACACCGACCACCAGATCTTCAACCGGTTCCACCGGCCCAAGACCAAACGCAAGGTCTATCGCGGGGGCTTCAGCCTCAAGGAAGTCAAAGACCTGCGCATCGGGGACTACGTGGTGCATGTGGATTACGGCATCGGCAAGTTCGCCGGCTTCACGCGCATCGTGGTTCGGGGGGCCGAGCAGGAAGCCGTGGTTGTGCGCTATGCCGAAGACAGCATCCTGTATGTGAATGTCTCCAGCCTGCACAAACTGCAGAAATATTCGGGCAAAGACGGCGCCGCGCCCAACGTGACCAAGTTGGGATCGGGCGAATGGCAACGCAAGAAAGCCCGCACCAAATCGCGCCTGCAGGATATCGCCCGCGACCTGATCCGCCTGTACGCCAAGCGCAAAGCCCAACGGGCGCATGCCTTCTCGCCCGACAGCGGCATGCAGTTGGAACTGGAAGCCGCCTTCGAATACGAGGAAACCCCAGACCAGCTCAAGGCCATCCACGACGTGAAGAACGACATGATGAGTCCGACCCCCATGGACCGGCTCGTCTGCGGAGATGTGGGTTTCGGGAAAACCGAAGTGGCCATCCGGGCCGCCTTCAAAGCCGTGAACGACGGCAAACAGGTGGCCGTGCTGGTACCCACCACCATCCTGGCCGACCAGCACTGGAAAACCTTCACCCGTCGCATGAAAGACCTGCCGGTCACCATCGAGCGGGTGAGCCGGTTCCGCACCACGGGCGACATATCCGACATCCTGAAAAAGACCAAACGGGGCGAAATCGACATCCTCATCGGCACCCACCGATTGGCCTCCAAAGACGTGCAATTCAAAGACCTGGGATTGTTGGTGGTTGATGAGGAGCAGCGGTTCGGTGTGGCCACCAAAGAGAAACTCAAGGAATTCCGAGCCACCGTGGACGTACTCACGCTCACGGCCACTCCCATACCGCGCACCTTGCAGTTCTCGCTGATGGGTGCCCGGGATTTGAGCGTGATCACCACGCCGCCACCCAACCGCCAACCGGTCCAGACCGAGATCCACAGTTTCGACTCGGCCCTCATCCGCGATGCCATCCTGCAGGAAACCGGGCGGAACGGGCAGGTCTTCTTCATCCACAACCGGGTGCAGAACATCGAAGAGATGGCCGGCATGATCCGCGACCTGGTGCCCAACGTGCGGGTACGGTACGCGCACGGGCAGATGGGCGGACCCGAGCTGGAGAAAATCATCCTCGATTTCTACGACCACAAGTTCGACGTGCTAGTGAGTACCAACATCGTGGAAAGCGGGATCGACATCGCCAACGCCAACACCATCCTCATCAACCGGGCCGATGCGTTCGGCCTGTCGGAGTTGCACCAGCTACGGGGCCGGGTGGGCCGCAGCAACCGCAAGGCTTTCTGCTACCTGATCACGCCGCCGCTCGAAGACCTCACCGTGGAAGCCCGCAAACGCCTGTTGGCCCTGGTGGAATTCGCCGACCTGGGCAGCGGTTTCAACATCGCCATGCGCGACCTGGACATCCGCGGTGCGGGCGACATCCTCGGTGCCGAGCAGAGCGGTTTCATCAACGATATCGGGTTCGACCTGTATCAGAAAATCCTGAACGATGCCGTGCGCGAGCTCAAGGAAACCGAGTTCAAGGACCTGTTCTCCGATGCCGTGCACGAGATCGAGCGCCCGGAGACGGCCGTGGAATTCGATGTGACCGCCATGCTCGAAAAACGGTATGTGGGGCCGGATGTGGAGCGGTTGAATCTGTATAGGGAGCTGGCCCGTGCCGCCAGTCCGGCCGAGGTGGATGCCTGGATGGAAGGCGTGGTGGACCGGTTCGGGCCCATGCCGGAGTCGGCGCGGCGGTTGGTGGATGCCACGCGGGTGAAAGTATGGGCTTCGCGGCTGTGGCTGCCCAAGGTGACCGTACGGGCCGGCAAGATGTGGGTGGAACTGCCCGGTTCCGAAACCGAGGCCGGCATGGTGTATTTCCACCAGGGTCGCTTCCAGGACCTACTGGCCCGAATCGAACGGGTGCTGCCCGGCGGCTATACGGTCACCAACAAGGACGACGTGGTACGCTTGGTCATAGCCCCCATCGCGGATCTGGCCGCGGCGGCGGCCTTCCTGCAATCCATCCGGACCCCCGAGGAGGACCATGTCGAAGCTTGAACCGATCGCCGAATGGCTGCGTGGGGGCGGAATCGCCGCATTTCCCACCGAAACCGTGTATGGCTTGGGCGCCTCCGTGTGGAATCCGGCGGCGGTACGGGCCGTGTTCGATACCAAGGGTCGGCCGGCCGACAATCCCCTCATCGTGCATGTGGCCACCTTCCCCCAGCTCCGGCAGGTGGCGCGCGACATCCCCGAGGCCGCCCGCGACCTCATACGCACCTGTTGGCCGGGGCCGCTCACCCTGGTGCTGCACAAACGGGACGCCGTGCCCGATATCGTAAGCGGCGGCCTGCCCACCGTGGCCGTGCGCATGCCCGACCACCGGCTCACACTCGAGCTCATCCGCCTGGCCGGGCCCTTGGTGGGTCCCAGCGCCAACCGGAGCGGCCGCCCCAGCCCCACCAAGGCCGAACACGTGCGCGCCGATTTCGGCACCACGTTTCCCATACTGGATGGCGGCCCCTGCGGCGTGGGCGTCGAATCTACCGTGGTGGACCTTACCGAACGGCCCTACCGCATCCTGAGGCCCGGACTATGGACCGCCGAAGCCCTCACCCGGCAGAGCGGCGTGCCCATAGACCCCACGCCCGCCACAGGCGACCGGAAGTCGCCCGGCACCCGCTATACCCACTATGCGCCCGACGCCCGGGTGGCTTGGTGGGACGGCAGCCCGGTAGGTACCGACACCCTTCTGGTACGCCATGAGGGCGATCTGGACGAACTGGCCAGGCGATTGTATGACGCCTTCCGCGAAGCCGACGCCTCCGGAAAGGCCCGGGTATGCATCGAACCGCTGCCCGAAGGCCATCCGCTCACCCATGCCCTCAAAGACCGCATCGAAAAAGCGATGCGGGCTTGACTGAGACCCCGATTTTGTGGTATCATTGCCGTCTCTGAAGACCATTCCTCGGTAGCTCAATGGCAGAGCATGCGGCTGTTAACCGCAGGGTTGCTGGTTCGAGTCCAGCCCGGGGAGCCAATAAAAAAGCCGACCACAAGTCGGCTTTTTTCGTTTGGGGTTAGGGGTTGGGGGTTTGTGGGATTTCGAGCACCAATCGAACCGCCACTTGTCCACGCGGGTAGTTGCCGGCCACCCCCCTATCCTGAAAACCGTGTTTCGTGAAGAACCAGTAGGCTGGTTCATTGTCCTCCCTTGCGGTAAGGCATTCGATCGTGGAAATGAACCTGCCCTGTGCGGATTGTTTCACATGATGAAGCATCTGTGCCGCAATTCCTCTTCTTTGTGAGTTGGCATCTACTACAATCTCACCTAGAAGCTGTTGCATCTGCAAAGCCGGCAAATTCTGATGCAACATATTTTCGAAGACGCCTCTGTACGGTCCGAACCGCTCGAAAGCGGATGCCAAATTCAGAATAGCATGTTCGTCAGCAAGAATAGCAGCACGGATCATGGCATTGATTCCCATACAAGCGTTATAGAACCTTAGTGAGCGAATCACTTCGACTTAAAATAGTCCCAAAGTCCTAATACACGACTTCCTCCAGCCACAACCCTTCCGGCGGTGCGGGTTTGGGTTTGCCGCCGACCAGGTCCCCCACGATCCGCCGCACCATGCTGTGCAGAAATCGGTCGGCGCTGATGCGGAAACTGATGCCCCCCCCGTCGGCATGCGGTTCCCAAGTGATGGCCGTAACGGTGCACCGGTCGTTCTGGAGCAGGTGACCGCCCCGGGCGAAGTCGGCAAACCCGTGGGTGCCGAGGAAACGCTCGGCCGCCGATCGCATGCGATCCAGATCGGGTTCGGTGGGCAGGTGCCAGGCCCGCTGGTGCCATGCGGCCCGTTCCAGCCAACGCAGCTCGTACCGGTACCTGCGCGACCGCGCCCCATAGCGGGCGTGGAAATCGGGCACGGCCTCCGTGAGGGCATGGATGCGGATGTCGCCCGGCAACAACCGGTTGAGGCGGAAGGCCAGATCGGTGGGTTCGGCCAGGGGCGCTTCCAGATCGAAATGGCATACCTGATGGTCGGCATGCACGCCCGCATCGGTGCGCCCCGCGCCCGTAGTAGCTACTTCCGATAGGTTCAATATGCGGGCCAGCTGGGTTTCCAACCGCCCTTGCACGGTGTCGGCTTTCGGTTGCTTTTGCCACCCGTGGTAGCGGGTGCCCAGATACGACAGGTCGATCCGGTAGCGGGGCATCAGAACGTGATGCGGGCCTGGAGCAAGGGCGTGCCGGTATCCACATCCATGCCGGCGGTCAGACGGGTGCGCTCCAGACCACGGATGGCCCCTATGGCCGCGAAAATGCGGTTGGCCACCATGAGGCTGGCCAAGGCCGGCAGTTGGTCTTTGGCAGCCTGACGGTCGTTGTCCAACCGGACGAAGGCGTTGCGGCGGTCCTCGCTCGACCACTGCCAGCGGTTTTGCGGCACATCCTCGATCAGACGGTCCCAATTCCTGGACCGGTCCATGAAATCGTTGTGGGCGGCCAGGTCGCTGTGGTTGGCCACGGCGAGTGTGAGGGCACGGCCTCTTCCGGCCAGATCGATGCCCGCGTACTGGCGGGCATGGGTGACCAGGTTGGTGCGCAAGCGGTCGGCGCGGCGGTCGTATCCGAAATAGGCGCCGATGAGGGCGATATCGGCCGCCAGATGCACCTGCCCCCGCGTCCAGTTGCCCGGATCGGCATGATGATGGCCCCAGCCGGGTACCACCAGGGACCTGAGGAACACCCCGCGCGGCGTGGGCTGCCCGTAGGCGGCGTAGGCGGTGGCCAGGGCCAGCCCCAACACCACCAACAGCACGCGGATCATTCGGTTCGGCGCAAGTCGTTCCATCGGCGGAAGATGGCGATACTGAATCCGATCATCAACAGGAAGGTGCCCAACCAGACCACGGCCACCAGCGGTTTCCGTTCGATGGTGAGCAGTACCCATTCGCCGGTCTGCACGCGGCTCACCCCACCGATGCGCAGCTCGATCTCGCCGGTACCCGGATTCACGTTGGTGAACTGCAGGTAACGGCCCTCTCCGGGCAGGGCCACCCCGGGCGACTCGGTACGCTGGGTGGTGTCCTCGCGCACGATGGAGAACATGGGATCGATG
>JANJTJ010000084.1 GCA_024711145.1 Balneolales bacterium | reverse complement strand
ATATCCCGATTCAGGATTTTCAATGCCAAGGCATAACTGATCTTGTTCAGGGCTCTGGCCGAGTTCCAGACCGACAGATCATCCAGTTTGTATGCTTTCATAGACAGACTCCGCATCATGTGGGTGTCTGCTATAAAGGCGCACTTCTGCGCTACCTGACACAACTTTCGTTCCTAATTCCGCACCGACCCACAGTCCCACAGTCCCAAAGACCCAAAGTCCCATAGTCCCAAAGTCTCAACGTCCCCTAAACGTCCCCCACATCACACCAAGGTCTTCTTTGAGGCCGGTGCGTTCGTCGAGGAAGCGGAGCATGCCGTCGAAACCGATGCGGCGGAAGAGGTTTTCGAACAGGGTGACGGCATAGGCGGGTCTATGGCGGATGAAGCCCAGGATGAAGGCGTCCATGCCCGATTTCCGCAAACCGGAGGGCGCCGGCCGGCGCACAGTGCCGGTGCCGGCCAGGGAGGCGGCGATGGCGCGGCTGTCGCGCACGATGCGCGAGAAGGTGTACCCGGTGCTGGCTTTGGCCAGGCCCGCCGCCGCACCGATGCGGTGTATGGCACCCTGGCGCGGATTCCATATGCCCGTGGCCATGGGGATTACGCCGTATTCGGTGCGCTCGATGGTGTACCCGCCGAAGCGGGCGCAGTAGGCCTGCAGTTCGGTTTCGTAGGCCTCGCGGGGCAGCAGGGTGGGCGTGAACAGGGTGTATTCCACCAAGGCCCGGTCGGGCGCGGTGGGTAGCACATAGGTGAACCCGAAGCCGTTGCGGGCGTCGCGGTCGAAATCCATCAACAGGGCTTCTGCCGGATCGAAAACGGGGGCCTCTGTGCGGATCTCCCAGCCCAGGAAATGCTGCAGGAGGGGAGAGGCCGGCAGGACGGGCGGGAGGGTGGACGAAAAATGATGGTCGTGCCGCACGGAGGCCGTGCCTTCCACGTCGCCCGGTATCAGGTCAACCCGGCCGGAGGCGCGCAGTTCGGCCAGGGCCAGGCGCATGTAGGTGCCGGAGTCGGCCATGCGGTAGCGGAGGTCGGGGGGTAGCGAGCCGGCATGCGGGCCGCGGGGGCCGTCGATGCGCAGGCGGTTCCAGCTATGCCGCACCATGCCGGGCAGCACCTCGCTGTCGGCGCTCCAGAAGCACCAGGTACGGTCGGAACGCGGCTCGAAATGGCGGTCGTGCAGGTCGATGCGCAGGTCCGGTATGCGCGCCCGCACCAGCTCCACCGCCAGGGTGAGGCCGGCCGCCCCCGCGCCGTCGATGCGGATGCGCATGGTCGGGACTTACCCCGCCGCGCGGGTTTCGGCCAGTTTCCGGCTCAGCAGGGCTTTCAGCTCGTCGCGGTAGAACCGCCCGCCGTCGCCGTCGGGTTGGTCCAACCCGGCCAGCACGGCCTCCAACCGACCCAGCAGGCGGGTGGCTTCGGTGCTGCTGGCGCTGGCCGCGAACTGCTTGAGCATGCTCGGGTCGCGCTTGAAGGCCCGCTCGAACTGGCGGTACGCTTCTTTGATCTGCCCGCCGAGTTCGGCATAGACCAGGCCCAGGTTGAAATGGGTCACCTGGTTGGATCCGCTCAGCTTCTGGGCGGTGAGCAGGTCGGGCAGGGCCAGGGCCGGTTGCCCGCCGAAATAGTGGGCCAGGCCCCTTTGGGTGAAATACAGGCCGTTGTCGTCTTCCAGCTCGATGGCTTTGTCGAAGGCCGGCAACGACTCGGCGTACTTGCCGGCTTTCTCCAGGATGGAACCCAGCAGGGCGTACCCGCGGCTGTTGTCGGGATATTCGGCCGTGAAGGCCTCGGCGGCGGCCACGGCATCGGCATCGCGGTCGGTTTCATACAGCAACCGGATGCGCTCGTATTTGGCGTCGGCGTAGGTGGGGTCCAACCGCAAGGCCTCGTCCAGGTCTTTCCCGGCCTCGTCGAATTTGCGTTGCTCCAGGTAGGCGCTGGCACGGAACCGGAAGGCCGCCTCGAAGGATTCGTTCTCGAAGATGGCTTCCGAAAAATGGGAGACGGCTTCGGCATGGTCGCCCGTCTGCAACGAGAAATACCCCATCACGAACCACTCCTCGTCGGTGCGGGAGCCCGAGGGCTTGCGTTTGATCTCGGCATGCAGTTTCTGGAGCATGCGCACACCCGACTCGTTGAGGGTGCGGTTTTCGAGCAGGGCGGGGAGCAGGCGGCGGAGCAGGTCGGAAGACATCGGATATGTTGAGCGTTGAGCAGTTGGCGTGTATCCAAAATACGGCGGGTTTCACTACCATGAAGCCATGACACACCTGCAAAAAGCCGGGCTCGTGCTAGGAATAACGGGCTTCCTGATCCCCCTCTTCTTCACCTTCGATGGGTTGTCGTTTCCGGGGCACCTGGCCCTGTCCATCTTCATCCTGGCCGCGGCCTTCTGGATGACCGAACCCATCCCGATCCATGCCACTTCCTTGCTGGTGATCCTGCTCGGCGTGGCCATGCTGAGTCCGCAAGGCATCGTGCTCGATGCCGAAACCGGTGTCGGCAGCGCCAAAGGGTTCCTGGCCACCCTGGCCGATCCCATCATCATCCTGTTCCTGGGCGGGTTCATGCTGGCCGATGCCGCCGTGAAGTTCGATTTCGACAAGAACCTGACCCGTTTCATGATGAAACCGTTCGGGACCAAACCGAAATGGATCCTGTTGGGACTGATGACGGTGACCGGCCTGTTGTCGGCCTTCATGTCGAACACGGCCACCACCGCCATGATGATGACCGTGATCATGCCGTTCCTGGCGCAGATGGAGCCCGGCGACCGTTTCAAGACGGCCCTGGCACTGGGCATTCCCTTCGCGGCCAACATCGGCGGTATGGCCACGCCCATCGGGTCGCCGCCGAACGCCATCGTGGTGGCCGCATCGGCCCGCGCCGGGCACCCCATCGCCTTCGTGGAATGGATGGAACTGGCCGTTCCCCTGGTGGTCCTGGCCATGTTGGCCACCTGGTGGATGCTCGTCACCTTCCATAAACCCACCGTCAAGGAACTGGTGGTGAAAGGGCAGGCCTCCTTCAATCGGACCACCCAGGCACACATCTTTTACGGCACCTTCGCCATCACCCTGGTGTTGTGGGTCACCGAAAGCCTGCACGGCATTTCCTCCAACTATGTGGCCATGGTGCCGGTGGTGCTGCTCACCATGACGAACGTGATGGAACCGGCCGACCTGCGCAAACTGCCTTGGGAAGTGCTCTGGCTGGTGGCCGGCGGCATAGCCCTGGGTGTGTACATGCAGGAA
>JANJTJ010000061.1 GCA_024711145.1 Balneolales bacterium | reverse complement strand
TGCGTCCAGGGGGGCGGTTCCCCCCGGCCCCACCACGCCCGGCCGCCCCCCCCGGGTGGGGGGGGGGGCCCGCCGGGGGGGGGGGGGCGCCCCCCGGGGGGGGCCCCCCCCCCCCCTGCCGGCGCCCTCGGCCGGGCCGACGGTGGTGGGCCACAGGCTCCAGGTGGTCAGGCCGAGGGCGCCGGCCACCGAGGCCGCCGCCACCCAGCGCCAGGCGGAACCCATGCCATATACCCGGGCAGGCGCCCGCCCCGCCCGGCGCGCGGCGGCGGCCTCGGCACGGATGGCAGCCAGCACCGCCGGCGGCGCATCGTATCGGGGAAGGCCGCCCATCCGCTTCCAGGTGGCTTGCAAACTGCCGGTCTCGATCAGCAGGTCCTGGTCCTCTTCCAAGCGCCGCTCGAACAGGCGGGCTTCAGCGGGGTCCAAGTCCCCCAAGGCATATTGTACCGAAAGGTTATCGACGTTCTGTAGCGGTTGCTTCATGCATGCGTTCCTGCTCAAACAGTTTCCGGAGATTGATCAAGGCGTACCGCATTCTCCCAAGCGCCGTGTTGATCGACACGCCCGTGAGTTCCGCGATTTCCTTGAACGACATTTCATAGTAATGACGGAGCATGACGACCTCGCGCTGCTCGGCCGGCAACCGGTCCATGTGGCGAACGAGGCTTCGTTTGGCCTCATCCAGCTCCAGATGCTCCTGGGCGCCGGTCGCGTCGGGGTCGGTCAGTCGGTCGTAGAAGTCGGAATCGTCTTCGTCCTTGGGAGAAACGTCCACATACCGCTTTTGTTTTCTCAGGTAATCGATGGTCGCATTGTGGGCGATCCGCATGACCCAGGCAATCCATTTGCCCTGTTCGTCATAGGTTTCGTCCATGCGGGTGATGACCTTGGTGAAGGTCTCCTGGAAGATGTCGTTGGCCGTGTCTCCGTCTCCGACCATGGACCGGATGTAGGAGTAGATCTTGGACTGATGGCGCGACAGCAGCTCGCTGAACGCACGCTCATCGCCGTGCCGGCTGTAGCGCCGCACCAATTGATGATCGTCCGATTCAGCGTAATTCATGGGTCGTGTTCTCCGGATGGTTCGGAACGGGCAGGTGGTTCCTCCCCGGAGGATACCTCGGGAGCCCCCTGCGCGTCCATCACATCATGATGCGAAAAATAGGCCTGAATGCGGTCCGCCGCACGGGTTCCCACAATATCGACCAATTCCGGATAGGGTGTCTCCCGGATGCGGCGCACGCTGCCGAATGCGACCAGCAGTTTTTCGGCGGTGGCCTTGCCGATGCCTTCGATGTCGGTGAGTTCGGAGCGGAAGGTGCGGCGGCTGCGCACATCCCGGTGGAAGGTGATGGCGAACCGGTGGGCTTCGTCGCGCAGGCGCTGCAGCAGTTTGAGCGCGGAGCTGGATTTCGGCAGCATGACCGGCTCCGAGCTGAACGGCAGGAAGACCTCTTCCAGCCGCTTGGCCAGCCCGATGATGGGTACCTGCCCGTAGAACCCGATCTCGCGCAAGGCTTCGACGGCATGCGAGAGCTGGCCCTTGCCGCCGTCCACCACGATCAGGTCGGGTATGTGCTTGCCTTCTTTCAGCAGGCGGCTGTAGCGCCGGGTGAGCACTTCCTTCATGCTGGCGAAATCGTCGGGACCCACCACGGTCTTGATGTGGAATTTCTTATAGTCGCCCGGGCGGGGCTTGCCGTCCACGAAGGTGACCATGCTGGCCACGGGATCGCTGCCCTGGATGTTGGAGTTGTCGAAACATTCGATGCGGCGGGGCGGGGCCGGCAGGTTGAGGGCGGCCTGCAGGGTACGCACCGAGTGCGGTATGCGGTCGGTTTCGGCCTGGCGCCGGTTTTCGGCGAACTGGCCCATGAGCAGGCGGGCGTTGGTGCCGCCCATGCGCACCATGTGGGCTTTTTCGCCGATCTTGGGCACCACCAGCGGCACTTTGGTGGTGTGCCGTTCCCAAAGCCAGGCCTCCAACGCGTCGGGCTCGGGCAGCTCATGGCTCAGATGTACTTCGTCCGGCACGAAGACGTCCGGATCCGAAGCATAGTATTCTTCCACGAATCCTTGCAGCAGCACGCCGGGCTCAACCCCTTCGATGCCGGTGATCAGGCGGTGGTAGCGCCCCACGAGTTTGCCTTCGCGCACCCGCAGCAGCACGCCGCAGGCCACATCCTCTTCGGCATCCGTCTCCAGGGTGAAGATGTCGCGGTCGATCAGGTCGCCCATCACGGTCTTGGCCTTTTCGGAGAACGACCGCAAGGCCAGCAAACCGTCGCGCAGGCGGGCGGCCTGTTCGAAATGCAGGGCCGAGGCCGCGATCTCCATCTCCTCGCGGATCTCCCTGGCCAGGCCCTCGGTCTTGCCGTTGAGCAGGCGGGCCACCCGTTTCATGGCGGTCCGGTATTCCTCTTCGGGCATGTGTACCGAGCACTGACCCACATATTCCTCGAAACAGGATTTCCACTTGGGCAGGGGTTCGTCGCCGTTCCGGGTTTTGGGAATGACCGCGCAGGTACACAGGCCGAATACCCGGCGCACGGCATCCAGCAGGTCGCGCAGGCGCCAGACCTGGTCGTAGGGACCGAAATACCGGCTGCCGTCGCGCACCCGGTGGCGGGTGGGGTACAGCCGGGGCCGGTCGCCCGGGGTGATGCACAGGTAGGGCAGACTCTTGTCGTCCCGGTACATCACGTTGTATTTGGGTTTGTACTGCTTGATGAGGGTGTTCTCGAGCAGCAGGGCCTCGGCTTCCGAATCGGTTACCAGGGTCTCCAGGTCGGCAATCCGGGCCACCAGGGCCTGGGTTTTGGGATCCTGGGGCCTCCCTTCCTGGAAATAACTGCGCACCCGCACTTTCAGGCGCTTGGCCTTGCCCACGTAGATGACCGTGCCCTTGGCGTCTTTGTAGAGATAGACGCCCGGTTGCGAGGGCAACAGATCCAGTTTCTCCTGAAGGGTCATCGTCCGGGTTCGGGCACGTGTTTCCAGACCAACCAGCCGGTACCCAGGATGGCCGCGGCCGCCATGAAGGTGGTGTTGGCGTAGCCCAGACCGGCATAGGTGAGGGCGGAAACGGCCCCGCCCAGACCGAGGCCGGCCTGCCCCAGCGCGGCCGAAAGGCTCATGAGCGTGCCCCGGCGGTCGTCGCCGGTGAGCGAGCTGAGCAGCGCCTGGAACGGACTCACCCGCATGGCCACCAGAACCATGACGCCGAAGAACAACGGATATGCCAAAAGCGGATGCACGATGAACAAGGTAGTGCCTGCCACCAGCACGGAGGTACCCAGGGCGGAAACCATGACCAATTTCCGCCGGCCGATGCGGTCCGACAGGCGGCCCATGCGTGGGCCGGTGATCACGTTGGCAATGCCCCCGATGAAAAAGATGCTGGCCACGAAGGTGCCGTCCACCCCGTGCCGGAAGATGAGCCAGGTGGGGAAATAGGTGATGAACCCACCCACGCTCACGAACATGAGGAAATAGGCGGCCAGGGCGTTCCGGATGCCGGAATCGCGCAGCAGGCTTTTGTATTTGCGCAGCACCGGCATCAGGGCCAGGGGGCCGGTGTCGCGCTCCACGGCCGGTTGGGGCAGGAAATGCACTACCATGCGCCAGGCCACCACCATGAACAGGCCGAACATGAGGAAGGGAATCCGGAAGCCGAACCATTCGGCCAGCAAGGTGCCCAAGGGTATGCCCAGGATCTGCCCGGTGGCGTTTCCGCTCATGATCCAGCCGTTGGCCCAACCCCGGCGCTCCGGGGGGAAGGTGTCGCCCACATAACTGACCACCGACCCGCTCAGGATGCCGCCGGCCACACCGGCCAACGCCCGTGCGGCGATCAGCTGCATGTAGTCGGTCACCAATCCATGCAATAGCAAGGCCACGGCCAAAGAGATGGTGCCGAACAGCATGATGCGCCGACGCCCGATGCGGTCCGACACGGGCCCCGCCACCAGAGCCACCACGCCCACCATCACCGCATAACTGGTGACCAACAGCCCTTGCAACGATTCGGGCATGGCCAACTGCCGGCCGATGGACGGCAGCAACGGCGCGATGATCATGATTTGGCTCGAGGCCGCGAAGATCAGCAACCATAAGGTCGCGATGACCCTGCTTTCCCGGAATTCGGGGCGTTTCATCAGGCGTCAAGATACGGCTGAAACCGGTATATTTGGTGCAACAACTATCCCACTGGTATCCGCCATGCCCGGTCGCACCGACATCCGTCCCACCCGAAGCTTCGACGACCTCGTCGCCCTCATGCATATCCTCAGGCAGGAGTGCCCCTGGGACCGTGAGCAGACCCATGCCTCCCTGAAGGACCTGATGGTCGAGGAAGTCTATGAGGCCATCGACGCCATCGACCGCGGCGACATGGCCGATTTGCGCAAGGAATTGGGAGACATGCTGCTGCATGTGGTCTTCCATGCCGAAATGGCCGGTGAGACAGCCGCCTTCACCATGGCCGACGTCATCGAGGGGTTGCAGGAGAAGCTCATCCGCCGCCACCCCCACATCTTCGCCGACACGGCCGTTTCGGGTACGGGAGACGTGCTGAGGAATTGGGAGCAGATCAAGCTGAAGGAAGGGGGCCGCAAGTCGGTGCTCGACGGTGTGCCCCGCCACCTACCCGGACTGCTGCGGGCCCAACGCATGCAAGACAAAGCCAGCGGGGTCGGGTTCGATTGGAACGATTGGCGCCTGGCCTGGGTCAAGTTGGACGAGGAGCTGCAGGAATGGAAAACCACGGCCGAATCCGCCGACCGGGAGGAGCTCCGAAAAGAGTTCGGAGACGTCCTGTTCAGCCTGGTGAATGTGGGTCGGCTTCTGGGCATCGATGCCGAAGACAGCCTGCGGATGACCAACACCAAGTTCCAATCCCGTTTCGAACATATCGAGAACCGCTTGGCCGAAGCCGGCCGCAAACCGGGCGAAGCCACCCTGGAGGAAATGGATGTCCTTTGGGAGGAAGCCAAGCGGAAAGAGCGCGGGAATCCCTAGAAAATCGCTATTTTCACCACAAAACACGTACTTCTCACAGGCTTCCATGGAACCCAACAAAGCTGCGCCCACCCTGATCGATCCGGAACTGTATCCTTATTGCGACAAGGGGCTCGAAGGCATCGTGGCCTTCTCCTCCCGCAAGAGTTTCATCGATGGGGCCAAAGGCGAACTGATCTACGCCGGCTACTCGATCGAAACCCTGGCCGAACATGCCACCTTCGAGGAAGTCTGCTACCTGCTGTGGCACGAGCGCCTTCCCGACCAAGCCGAATTGGACGCGCTCCATGCCGGTTTGCAGGCCGAGCGCGGCATTCCGGAAACCGTTACGGCCTATCTGAAATCCACGAATCCGAAATCCGAGCCCATGTCGGTACTGCGTACCGCGGTATCCATGCTGGCCGATGAGGATCCGGATGCGGAAGACATGGGTGCCGAGGCGCAGTTGCGCAAAGCCATCCGGTTGACGGCCAAAATGCCGACCATCATCGCCGCATTCGACCGGGTGCGCAATGGCAAGGACATCGTGACGCCACTGGCCAAGGGGTCCACCGCCTACAACTTCCTCTACATGCTCAACGGCGAAGAGCCGGGCTCGCATGCCGAGCGGGTGATGGACCTGTGCCTGGTGCTGCATGCCGAGCACGGTATGAACGCCAGCACCTTCACGGCGCGGGCGGTGTGCTCCACCATGAGCGACATGCACTCGGCCGTAACCGGCGCCATCGGCTCCCTCAAAGGGCCCTTGCACGGCGGTGCCAACACGGCCGTCATGGAAATGCTCATGGACCTGCACGAAGACACCGACATCGTGGCTTTCGTGAAGGGCAAGCTCGAGCGCAAAGAGAAGATCATGGGTTTCGGACACCGGGTGTACAAGACCTTCGACCCCCGCGCCACCCAATTGCGCATCCTGGCCAAGGACCTGGCCCGCGAAGTGGGCAAGGAATACCTGTACCATTGGTCGGAAGCCATTCTGAAAACCATGAAGGAAGAGAAGAACATCGATCCCAACGTGGATTTCTTCTCGGCCACCGTGTATTACTCCATGGGCATCATGCCGGACCTGTACACGGCCATCTTCGCCATGTCCCGCATTTCCGGCTGGACGGCCCACTACATCGAGCAGCTGAACAACAACCGCCTCATCCGTCCCCGCCAGTTGTACCTGGGGGCCAAGGGGTTGGACTGGACCCCGGTTGAAGCCCGCTGATGCAGCATCCCATCGATGAGATCGATCTGCGCATCCTGAGCCATCTTCAGGAGAACGGGCGCGCCCAACGGAACCGATTGGCCGAATTGGTCGGCCTTTCGGTACCGTCGGTATCGGAGCGAATGCGCAAGTTGGAGGAACGCAACCTCATCGAAGGATACCACGCCACCTTGAACGGGCGCGGATTCGGCTTGGACATCACCGCCTTCATATTCGTGGAGGTGGACGGTTCTTCCAAGTATCCCGATTTCGTGCGCCATGTGGCCGACGAGCCCGAAATCCAGGAGTGCCATTCCATCACCGGAGACGGGTCCCACGTGCTGAAGATCCGCACGCGGAACACGGAGACCTTCGAGAAGCTGTTGTCGCGCATCCAGGCTTGGGAAGGCGTGAAACGGACCCGGTCGAACGTGGTGCTCAGCACCTACAAAGAGACGCGCCGCATACCCCTCGATCCGATTCCGTGATCCGCCGGGCGGCCTGCATCTGGATCGTGCTTATGGCCACCACGGGGGCCTGGGCACAAACCGGCCTGGTATGGTCGGGCCGCAGTGTGAAAGATGCGGCCGTGCTGGGTACCACGGGCGTACGCGAGATCCTGGTGGAGGCCCCCCTGCCTGCCGCCGTACTGGACACCCTGGCGCAACTGGGTATCGGAATAACGGCGCATACCGGTTACCGGTACGTTCGGATGGCCGACAGCTCCGCGGCGGAGGCCCTCTCCACGGCCGAAGCCCTTGCCGGGGCGTATGCCGCATACCCCTGGTTCCGCGGGGTGGTGGCCGCCACCGATCCCAGCCCCGATTGGGCCGTACCCGCGGGCGTGGTGGTGGCGCGCACGCACCGAGGCGCCGAGCAGGCACCGGCTTTGGCCACCCTCTTTCACACGTGGGACACGGCCCGCATCGCCGACACCCTGGCGGCCGCGTCGGGCACGGTCTTTTTTCCCGAGGCCTGGCTCAGGGGTCCCCATGCCGAAACCGTCCATGCCTGGCTGCGCGATCCGGCATTCCTACCCGTCGTGCCGGCGGCTATTCCTGTCGGCTCCGGCACCCGGCCCGGCCCCATCGTGCTGCTGGTGGTGGTCGCCCTGTGGCTTGCGCTGTACCGCGGCATGCCCCTGTACCGCAAGATGACCGGCCGGTATGTGGGCACCCACACCTTCTTCGTGGCCGATGTGATGCAACGCCGCGCCCGGCTGGCACCCTCCACCGCGGTGTTGTGGCTCCTGTTCGCCGGCCTGAGCGGCATCATGGCGGCCGAAACCGTGCATTGGGCCCTCACGGACCACGGCCGCGCCTATTTGGGCACCCTGGGCTGGCCCTCGGGTTGGTACGGCTGGTTCCTGCTCGGCGCCGGGGTTTCGTTGGCCTGGGACCTCGCCATGGCCTTATGGCTGTTTGCCGCCGGTACCCGGAAAGCCCTGGTGGACCAAGCCCTCACCTTGGTGGTCTGGCCCCGGCATTTCCAATTCCCCATCGTGGTGGTGTTGGTGGTGGCCGGTGGCGGAAGCCCGCTGGGGTTGCTGGTACCGCTGGCCTTGGTGGCATTTCCACTGACCTGGACGGCCGCATTTCCGCTGGCCATGGCGGATATGGCCGGTTACGCCGGACCCCATCTGTGGCGTTTCCGCCTGCTCACGCTCTTGCCTTATTTCGCGCTCACCCTGGCGGTTCTCATCGGGACCGATTTCGGCGGCCCCGCTTTCGAGCCCTTGCGCCTGGCCCTGACACTGCGCTGAGGCCTACAGCACCTGTTTGCGCAGGCGGGCCACCGGCAGATCCAACTGTTCGCGGTATTTGGTGACCGTTCGCCGGGCCACCCGGAATCCCTTCTCGGCCAGGATCTCGGCCAGGGCATCGTCGCTGAGGGGTTTGGTCTTGTCTTCGGCGCCGATGATCTCGGCCAACAGGTTCTTCACTTCCCGGTTGGAAACCTCCTCCCCCGAGTCGGTTTCCAGACCCTCGTTGAAGAAGTATTTCAATTCGTACACCCCCCAGGCGCATAGCACGTATTTGCCGTTCACCACACGCGACACGGTGGAGATGTCCATACCGATGCGTTCGGCCACGTCTTTCAGAATCATGGGGCGGGTCCCCTCGCCGGTACGGAAAAACGGCTCCTGCAACGCCACGATGGTCCGCATCACATTGAGCAGGGTCTGCTGGCGCTGGCGGATGGAATCGATGAACCATTTGGCCGATTCCAGCTTCTGCCGGATGAATTGACGGGTTTCCTGGTCGCCCCGGTTCTCATCCCACATGCGTTTGTAATCGGGCGAGACACGCAGAGGCGGCACGTTACGGGCATGCAGGGTGATGATGAAATCGCCGTCGGGCCCGGGTTCCACCACGAAATCGGGTACCACATAGGCCGCCGTGGGCAGATCCGACTCCACCGCGCCGCCCGGCTTGGGGTCGAGCGTGAGGATGAGATCGTAGGCGCGCTTGAGGGCGGCTTCATCCAGATCCAGCTTCTTGCGGATCTTCTCGAAATGCTTCTTTTCGAAATGGTCCCATTCGGTATCGACGATGCGGAAGGCGTCGTCGCGGCCGGGGCGGCTGTGCGGTAGGGCTTCGAGCTGGATGAGCAGGCATTCGCGCAGGTTGCGGCTGCCCATGGCCGGCGGGTCGAGCCGTTGGATGAGGCGCAGCACCCGCTCGGCCTGCTGGAGGCGGATCACATGGCCGGTGTGGAAGGCGACGGCATCGGCGATGGCCTGCAGGTCGCGGCGGAGGTAGCCGTCGTCGTCGATGCTGCCCAGGATCTGCTCGGCCAAGGCCATTTCGGCCTCGTCCAGGTCCAACAGCGATACCTGGCGTTCCAGGTCTTCGAGCAACGATTCGAGATAGGGTTTCGGCAGCTCGCGCCAGTCGGTGTCGTCGGTGCGCTGGCGTTGGGCATAGCCCTCGGGTTCGTCGTCGTGCAGGAAGGATTCCCAATCGATCTCTCGGTTGTCGTCCACCGGGTCGGTGGTGTCGGACTCGACGGGAGTTTCCGATTCGGCGGGTTGCGCATCGGGGTCGGCCTCCTCATCCCAATCGGGGGCTTCCTCCAACAACGGATTCACCTCCAGTTCCTCTTTCACACGCAGTTCCAAGGCCTGGGTAGGCAATTGGAGCAGCTTGATGAATTGGATCTGCTGAGGGGAGAGGCGCTGCTGGAGCGCCTGCCGCTGTGCCAGGAATTGACCGTGCCGGAGCATCCTTCAAGGTACGTCAGTACGTCGGGCGTCTTCGCAGGCGGTTCGGAATTCCTGGTACCAGGCCTGGCCGAAGCGGCGGATGAGGGGTTCGGCCAGCTCGTCGCTCAGCCACCGGTCAGTGGTTCGGCCATGCACCACCGCAGGCTCGCAGATTTCGGGCACGTACTCGAAATTCAGGAAATCGGTACCGCCGATGGTGCTGATGCGGATGGGAAAGAGGTGGCAACTGATGGGTTTGGGCCAGTGGAACCGGCCTTCGAGCCAGGCCCTCTGGATGGCGCAGATGGCGGTACCATCGGCCGTATGGGCCACGAACACGCATTCGGCACCGCCCACGGTGGCCAGTTCGAAGTCGCCGTCGGGCGAGGGCCGCGTGAGGCCGCGGTCGGCTACCGCATGATGGGCCGCCTGGGGCAATTCGGCCCGCAGGGCCGCCCAAGCCTGGTTGAGTACCGGAATTTCCTGGGCAGCAACCGGCGCGCCCGCCGACCCGACCACGCAGCAGGCACCTTTGCAGGCGGCCAGGTGGCAGGAGAAGCGGGCGCGGGGAATGTCTGACGATACGAGTGCCTGGCCGACCGCGAACATCAGCCTTCGTTGATGATTTTCAACAGGCAGTTCTCGCGTTGGGCCGAATAGGGATGCGAACGGGTGAGCTTCTCGAAGGTGTCGTAGCTCTCGCGGGTCTTGAGCTTGCGGAAGAAGTCGAGGGCGCGGTTGGGGTCGTACCCGGCGGCCCGCATCAGGCGCAGGCCGTATTCATCCGCTTCGTATTCGTCCATCTGGCCGAAAGGCGCCCCGATCACGTTGGCCATGTTGGCGGCCAAGGCACCGTATTCGCCCAGGGCGGATTCCAGGAACACCATTTTCTGCACGGAGCGCACGCAGTGGCGTTTTTCGTTGTGGCCGAGTTCGTGCCCGAGCACGAAGGCCAGTTCGTCTTCGGAGTTCACGAAATTGAGGATGCCGGTATGCACGTACAGCCGCCCGCCCATGATGGCGAAGGCGTTGATCTCGTCGCTGCGTACCACCCAATACTGGTGGCGGTACACCGGATTCTGCATTTTTGGCACCAACCGCCGCATGATGCGGTCCACCACGGTGTTGGCCTGGGTACCGGTTACGATGGGTTTCTCCCGGATGATCTGGCGGTGCCATTCGGCCGAAACGTTCATCTCCCCGATGTCGATGTTGGCGTATTCGTCCACCACCTGGTTTTCGATGTTGCGGAACAGGGATGCCAGGCCGTCGATCTGGTCGCCGGAGCAGTGGTCGGTGGCGGTGGCCGCGTTCAGGTCGTTGTAGCGCTTGAGCAACACATCCCAAGACAGCTCCTTCTGCTTGGGCGGTTCGGGCGGTTGCGCATGGAAAACGGGCACCAGCGTGAAGCCGGCCATCAGGGGAATGAATGCAAGGGAACGGTACCGCATAGGTGGCTCTGGGTTGATTAACTTGGCGCGTTCATCAATATAAAATCCATGGCACGCTATTCCATCCGCATCCTTCAGAAAGGTCAACCGGTAGGTCGTCACGAATTGGGCTCATCGGGTAGTTTCAAAATCGGCCGTAGCGGGTACGGAAACGACATCGAGATCCCCCTGCAGGATGTGAGCCGCAACCATTGCGTGGTGCAGGTGGAAGCCGGCCGGGTGTTCGTTACCGACCTGGGCTCCACCGGTGGCACCTCGCTGGACGGCGTGGCCCTGCCGGCACACGAGGCCGCCGAATGGCGCCTGGGCGCCCGCCTGGCCCTGTCCAACGGCACGTTCTCGCTGGAATTGGAGACGGCCGACGTGCAGGTGTCCGACTCCCAGGCCGGCGCCGAGCTGGACCTTGCCGCCTGGCTGGAGCGCAAATCCAGCGTGACCGTGGGCCGCTCGCCCGAATGCGACGTGGTGCTCAAGAACGACATGTCCATATCGCGTACCCACGCCCGGTTCTCGCGCGAGGGTACCCAGTATTTCGTGGAGGATCTGAACTCCACCAACGGCACCATCCTGAACGCACGGCGCATTTCGGGCAAAACGCCCTTCACCGCCGCCGATACCGTGTACATCGGGTTGTATGCCTTGTCGCTGAAGGGCCAGGTCAAGGATCTGAGCCAGGAGGTGGCCATCAAGGCCGCCGGGGTGAGCAAAAGCTTCCAGGTGAGCGGTAAGAAGAAGGTGGTGCTCCAGGAACTCACGCTGAATATCGAACGCTGCGAGTTCGTGGCGCTGATGGGCCCTTCGGGCTGCGGGAAATCGACCCTGCTGAAAGCCCTGAACGGCGACAGCAAGGCCAGCACGGGCCAGGTGCTCATCCACGGGCTGGAGCTGAACGCCCACTACGACTTGCTGAAACGTAAAATCGGGTATGTACCTCAGGACGACATCGTCCACCGGGAGCTCACGGTGGACCAATCGTTGTATTTCGCGGCCAAGCTGCGCATGGGCGACGGGGTGAGCGAGGAGGCCATCCAGGCCAAGATCACCGAGGTGCTGGAGAACCTGAACATCAACCGGCCCGACATCCGGGCGGAGTTCGTGGGCAAACTCTCGGGTGGGCAGCGCAAACGGGTGAGCATCGCCGTGGAACTGCTCAACAACCCCAGCATCCTGTTCCTGGACGAACCCACCTCCCCGCTCGATCCGGAAACCATCTCCGAATTCCTCAAATGCATCCGGCGGCTCACCGAGCTGGGCACCACCGTAGTGATGGTGACCCACAAGCCCGAGGATCTGCATTTCGTGGACCGGGTCATCTTCCTCACCACCAAGGGGTATCTGGCCTATTTCGGCGAAAAAGGAGCGGCCATGCTGAAGTACTTCGGCGTGGACAACCTCATCGAGATCTACACCGTGCTCAGCGATGAGAAACGGATAACGGGCTGGTACGAGAAATGGAAACAGGTACAGGCGCCGTCCAAGGCGGATGTGACCCCCGAACGCATCGCGGTGCAGCAGGAAGGCGCTTTCCGGCAGTTCTGGTGGCTTACCCGCCGCTATTTCCAGATCAAGTGGAACGACCGGCAGAACCTGGCCCTGTTGCTGGCCCAACCGGTGATCATCGGCGGCCTCATCGCCCTACTGTTCGATTCGCTCCAGGTGGGGGTGCTCTTCCTCATGGCCATTGCGGCCATCTGGTTCGGGGTGAGCAACGCGGCCAAGGAGATCGTGGGCGAATTGCCCATCTACCGGCGGGAGCGCCAGTTCAACCTGCGCATACTCACCTACTATGGCAGCAAGGTGGCGGTGTTGTCGCTCATCGCGCTGGTGCAGGTGCTGTTGTTCGTCGGCATCGTGAAAACCGCCTTCCACTTCGCGGAACTGGAGGTGGCCGGGGTGATGACCGCCTACCCATTGGGCGATTTCGGCCTGTTCACCTTATGGATGTTGGGCCTCAGCGTATCGGCCAGTCTGCTGGGCCTGCTGCTGTCGTCCTGGTTCGACACCACCGAGCAGGTGATGACCGTGGTGCCCATCGCGCTCATTCCGCAGATCATGTTCGCCGGGGTGGTCACCCGTATCGAAACCGTGGCCACCGAAGTGCTCAGCTACCTCACGCTGGGCCGGTGGGGGGTTGAAGGATTCGCCCGGCTGCAAGACCAGGCCGGTCCGGTCATCAATTACGGGCCGGAAATCTCCCTGTCGGAAACCATGCCGCCCGAAGTGATCGTGAGCGACATATGGGTGCCTTCCGAAAAGAAGGCCATGGACATCCTGGATTATTACAACCCCACCCTGATCGACAACGGAAACCTGCTGGGGCTGTTCGACGGGTTCTGGCTGAACCTGGGCATGGTGGTGGCGCTCAACCTGCTGGTATTCGCCGCCACGGTGGTGGTACTGCGGAAAAAATAGGGGCTCAGTGCCGTTGGTAGAAGCCGCGAACGGCGTCGACCACCTGGTCGGCGTCGGCTTCGGGCATGCCGTACCACAACGGCAGACGCAGCAGGCGTTCGCTTTCGCGGGTGGTATGGCGGTCTTCGCCGTGGAAGGTGCCGAAAAGGGCGCCTGCCGGAGCCGTATGCAGCGGCACATAATGGAACACGGCCATCACCCCGTGCTGTTTGAGCCAGGCCAGCAGCGCGGTGCGTTCGGCCAGGTCGCGGCATTTGAGATGGAACAGATGCCCATTGTGGACGCAATCGGCCGGGATCTGGGGTAACCCGATGCGGCCGGAATCGGCCAGATCCTGCAATCCCTCCCGATACCGGTTCCAGGTGCGGGTCCGGTCGGCGGTGACGATTTCCACCGCTTCCAATTGGGCCCACAGATAGGCCGCCTGCAGTTCGGATGGCAGATAGCTGCTGCCGATATCCACCCAGGTGTATTTGTCCACCATGCCTCTCAAAAACTGCCCCCGGTTCGTCCCTTTCTCCCGGATGATTTCGGCCCGGTGCAGGTAGCGGTCGTCGTTGACCAGCAGCACACCGCCTTCTCCCCCGCTGGTCACATTCTTGGTTTCGTGGAAACTGATGGCACCCAAATGCCCCATTGTGCCCTGGTTTTGGCCCTTGTAGGAGGCCATGAGGCCCTGTGCGGCATCTTCCACCACGGCGAGCCCCCGCCTCGAAGCGATATCGTTCAGAACGGCCATGTCGCAGGCCACACCGGCGTAATGCATGGGAACGATGGCGCGGGTGCGGGAGGTGACGGCGGCTTCCACGAGGTCCGCATCCAGATTCATGGTATCCGGCCGGATGTCCACGAACACGATGCGGGCTCCCCGCAGGGCGAAGGCGTTGGCCGTACTCACGAAGGTGAAGCTGGGCATGATGACCTCGTCGCCCGGGCCGATGTCCAGCAGGATGGCGGCCATCTCCAACGCCTGCGTGCAGGAGGGCGTGAGCATGGCATGGCGGCAGGGCAGTTTCGTTTCGAACCATCGCTGGCACCGTTTCCCATAGGCACCGTCGCCCGAGAGTTTGTCGGAAGCCAATGCCGCCGCCAGGTGGTCCATTTCCGTGCCCACAACGGCCGGTTTGTTGAATGGGATCATGGGGTTTCTCCCCGGCGGGCGGGCTTGCCCACAGGAATGACCCCGTTACCCGGATGGGCGGACCCGAGCGCTCTCAATACCTCACGACTGTGGTATGCCATGAATCAGACCAGATGAATTGGGCATGTGGACGTCGGCATGGTCCGAAACGACCACCTTCGTGCCCACAATGCCCAAAGGTAGCAGGAATCACATCAACCCTTCGTATCCGCTTTTTATCACCGTCGAGATCATCTTGAACCGTTCGTTGGCCTTGATGATGTGCGATGTGTTCGCCGGCAGGATGAATGCCTCACCGGTTTTCAGCACGGTGGATTTCCCACCGATCCGGATTTCGGCTTTGCCGTCGATGACCTGGATGAAGGTGTCGAAGGCGGTGATCTTCTCGGCGAGGGCTTCTCCCGAATCAAAAGAAACCACGGACACATTGCCCGTGGTTTTTTTGATGATGGTTTTGATGACCACCGAATTCGGCACATACTCGATGATTTCCACAATGATGAAGGATCTCGAGGATTCCACATCCGATGGGTGGTCAACATGGGGGTCGTTCATTTGCGTGGGATGATGTCGATTACGACCGAACGGTTGTAGAAACGGCCTTCGGGCAGGGTGTTCTCGAAGGGTGCCATGGTTTCGTCCTCACCATACCCACGTACCTCGAAGACCACGTTGCGGCGGCCGGCCTGGGTAATGGCGGCTTCGAGCAGGCGGTGCACATCCATGGCGCGGGCGGTGGACAACCGTTGGTTGTTGGCCGCGTTGCCGATGACATCGGTATGGCCGTGGATGACCACCAGGGCGCCGTCGGCGATTTTGGGCGCCACGATCTGGGTCAGGTAATCCTGGTAGAGGGTGATGGCCCGGCTGTCGTTGAATTCGAAGAGGATGTTGTAGCGCATGCCTTCTTCGTCGGTGGCGGGGGTCCATTTGGTCAGCGTGACGGTGGTGTCGCGCCGGATGGTGCGCCCCGAGGGCAGGGTACCGATCATCACGAAGTTGAACCGGCCGGTTGTGGCCGAACCCAGCAACGATGCGCCCGGCAGGCTCACCCGGTTGGTGAGGTAGGGGCCGCGATGGACCAACATGGCCCCGTCGTTCCGGATCTCCATGCTCCACGAGGCGAGGTCGGCTTCGGCGTCGTCCACTTCGAAGGTGATGTAGCTGTCGATGGGTGCCTGTTGCACACCGGCGATCACGACGGGTTTGAGGGGCACGTCGGGGCCGCTTTGGAATTCCATGAGCAGTTCGGGCGAGGCGCTGCCGATGGAGACCCGGCGGTCATCCTGGCGGAGCATGCCCAGTTCGAGGGTGGCACCGGGTTGTTCGGAGGCGATTACGGGTTTGTACCGGCCGGAAGTGGTGATCCTGGCCGTGTCGATGCCGAAGATGTCCACCAGGTACCGTTCCACGTTCACCGCCATGGCCATGCCGTCATCAGGCCCCAATTCCGACGAACCCACCAGTTGGATGGCGGTGCCGGGGTTGTTGCGCATGCGGTCGCCCAGGATGTTCAGGATGTTGTAATAGACCACCATTTCGCGGCCCGAGCGCCCTTCCAGCGATTTCGGCGTGAGGGTTTCGAGCTGCGCCTCGTTGAATGCGGCGATTTCCGATTTGTTCAACAGGATGTAGCGGTCGGGTATGGAGGTGGACCCCAGATCGAAGAACACGTAGTTGCGCAACGGGAAGGTCTCCCGCACCCGGCGCTGCACCGGCACGTTGCCCGGCGAATGAACCGTGAAGGTGACTTTCGGGTCGGGTTTGGCCACAGGCATGGGTTGGCGGTTCACCGCTACGGGTTGTTCGGCCGCTTCGCGCCGACCCCAGCCCAGTTTGAAGGCCGCGCCCACGCGCAAGGTGCCTACTTCCCAGGTGTTCACGCTTCTGGGTTCCTGCCCCCACTGCGGGTGCAGGGAAACGAAGGGCGTGAGCACGTAGCGGGTACGGCCGCCATCCGGGTTGAGGGGCATGTCCAACCCGGCACCGATCTGCATGGACACCAGCCGCGCGTTCACGTTGCCGAAATCGGCGGTGACCGGTGCGGTGGGTTCCTGATCGGGGAAGTCGGGATTGATGCCCAGCTCATAGGTGAAGGATTTCGACCGGTTGAAGGCGAACCGGGGCCCGCCGAACAGGTGGAAATTGCCCGCGAACGGAGCGAACCGGATGGAGGGCTCCACGGTGAGGTAGGCCAGGTCGGTCGACAGGTCGGCCGGGCAGTTGCACGGCGTCAATATCTGGTCGAACTCGCCTTTGCGGCTGTCCAACCCGGCTTGGAGTTGGAACCCCCAACGCGAACCCGGCCGGCGGTATTCGATGGTCGGAGCCAGGAACAGGCCGATGCCGTCGCCATGGAAGAAGGCGCCGGGCACCGTCAGATCCCCGTTGAGGATCTGGGTGGTACCCCGGTATTGGTTCAGGTTGGCCGCACCGGCTACCCCGAACCACCAGGACGGCGTGGTGTACTGCACGGCTTGGGCCGCTACAGGCGATACCCCCATCGCCACTCCCAGAAGGAGGGCGAGAAGGTGTTTTTGAATGCGTGTCATGATCGTGGTATCAGGGTTTGTTGATGATGTTGGTGCTGGTGAGCACGACGGAACCGTTCCGTGCCAGCATGCGCCCTTCGGCGACGGCACCCGAATTCATGGTGATGGAGGTCATGGCCAACACCGTGCCTTTGAAGCTGGTGTTGTCGCCTATGGTGGCCGAACTGCCGACCTGCCAGTACACATTTCTGGCTTGCGCACCCCCTATGAGGATGATGTCGCCACCGGCTCCACCTACCGTGGTGAAATCCGATGCGATCTGGAAGATCCAGACGGCGTTGGCATCGCCTTGGGCATCAAGGGTCAGGTTGCCGTTCTGGACGAGCAGCGTGGAGGTGGATTTGTAGATGCCCGGCGCGAGGGTGAGTCCGCCCTGGTCGCCCGACACGGTGGCCGGTGCCGGAGAGGTGGCTCCTTCCGCAAAGAGGTAGGCATCGACCAGGTCCTGTTTGGCTTGCACCAGGATGGCGGCTATGCCCACCGGCGTGGCATCGTCGGAGGCATGGATGGCACCGTTGACCACGATGGCCGGGGGGAACCCGGTGATCGAAGACCGCACGCCGGGGCTGATACCCACATTCATGTCGTTGATTACGCTGAAGCCGGCGTCGTTTCTGACACCCACCCCGGCGATGATGCCGTAGGCTTCGACCGAGCGCAGATCCACGGCCATGGGGCCTGTGGGCGCCACGGTGCCGAAGGTCCAGCTGTAGTCGTTCTCCAAGGCCGTACCCGTGGGATTTTCGGCCGCCGTGGTGATGGTCGCCGTGTAGGTGACCCCCGAGAGCAGGTTGTCGGTCGGGTTGAAGGTGGCGGTAGCCCCTACCATGCTTACCACGCCAGTTACCGGTGTGGTACCGTCCATCACGGTGAACGAGGTGGTGGTCAAGGTGGCCGTGTTCATGTTCTCACTGAAGGTGGCCGTCACATCCGCATTCAGTTGCACATCCGTGGCCTGATGCTGGGGTACCGTGGAAACGACGGTGGGCGCAGGTGCCGCAGGGGCTACCGTGGTGAAGGTCCACACTTTGGAGGTCACCATCTCAATACCGGTGGCACTGGTGGCCTCGGTGGTCACGGTGGCCGTGTACACGGTGCCGGCCGTCAGATCCGTATTCGGATTGAAGGTGGCCGTGGTACCCGCATAACTGACCGCACCGGCCACAGGGTTCGCCCCGGCAGCCAGGGTGAAGGTGGTGGTGGTGATCGTGGTAGGATCCATGGCCACGTTGAAGGTGGCGGTCACGTCGGATCCCAACGGTACGTCGGTCGCTTGGCTGACCGGCGTGGTGCTGGCTACGAACGGCTGCACACCCGTGCTGAAACTCCAGATGTAGGGTTCCTGCAGGGCGTTGCCCATCTCGTCTTTCACCTTCGGTTCCACCCGCCCGGTGAATACCGAGTTGGCCGGAAGGTCATCCGTGGGGTCGAAACTCCAGGTGAAGGTGGCGGCATCGTAACTCATGGTGCCGGCGATGACCGCGGCTACCGACAGGTTGTTCGATTCGGCCGTCAATGAGAAATTCTCGGGCACCAGGGTGGCCGGGTTCATCGCTTCATTGAACGTCATGGTGATGGTGGTGGCCGGTGGCACACCGATGGCCATATGGGCCGGATTGGTCGACAACACGACCGGGCAGATGCCCACCGTGGCGTCGAACTCGTCCTGGCAGGCGGTAAGGCCGCCCAGCAGCGCGAGTAGGGTGATTGCGTAGGGTTTCATAAGGAATTCGAGGGTTGGGTGATGGATCTGGCGCTCAATGCAGCGCGATACCGATGGTGGATGCACCCGTGGAGAGGTCCAGGAACATGCCGAACCGGGGGGTGAAGTGGTATTCGGCACCGATGTGCACATCCAGGAACAAGGCGTTGGGCCCCCTGAAATGGTAGCGATCCCGGTAGTAGTCGGTGTTCCACTCGTCGCTCACGATGCCGAAAGCGAGGGAACCGGCACCGTAAAGGTCCCAGCCGGATCGCAGGTTCAGCAGGTCGTCGAGGTAGTAACTCGCCTTCACGCCGATGGGAACGAAGTTCGAGTAGTCGTAGAAACTGACGAATGGGGCCACGGTTACCGCCGGAGCCACATCGAATTCGTAGTTGACGGTGAACACGGAGACGGTACGTCCACCAATGCCCAAGCCGAGGTTGAGGGTGCTGCCATGCAGCTCCTGGGCCGATGCCTCAGGTACCAAACCCAAGGTTATGGCCGCGATCAGTAAGTATTTGGTCATGGGACGGGGTTTTGAGAGTTCGGGATGATTCACCACTCAAGGTGACCATTCCTCCGTCCTGTCCCGTTACATACCCCTACCGGCCGCTTGTATCATTCACAGGTTTTCCAAGACCGACCTGCGCTTGCGGGCCAGGGTCTTGTAGAAGGTCGGCGTGAGGCCCGTCACCTTCTTGAACTGGGTCGACAAATGCGCCACGCTGCTGTAATGCAGGCTGTGTGCGATTTCCGTCAGGGTGAGCTCATCGTACAGCATCAGCTCCTTCACCCGCTCGATCTTGTGCAGGATGATGTACTGCTGGATGGTGATGCCCTTGGTCTCGGAAAAGATGGTGGCCAGGTAGGTGTAGTCGTAGCCCACCTTCTCGGCGATGTAGTCCGAATAGTTCACCCGGGGCAGCTCTTCGCTGTAATGCACCATTTCGGTGACCACATTCTTCACTTTCTCGATGAGGATGCTGCGTTTGTCATCCATCAGCTCCAAGCCCGATTCCAACAGGCGCTGTTTGAAGATTTCCCGCTGCTCGTCGGTGATGTCCTCGAAAATCTCCACCATTCCCAGGTCGAGCACCACGTATTTGATGCCCAAGGCCAGGAGTTCCTGGGTCACGATCATCTTGCATCGCAAGCTGACCATGTATTTGATGTACAGTTTCATGAATGAAAAAGGGCTCCCCCCTCGCGGAAGAAGCCCTCGATTCATTCAATCTACACGTTCCTCAGGCCAATTGCGCATCCAATTGTTTTTTGAGGATGTTTTTGGGCACCGCACCGATGATCTGATCCACCACCTGCCCGTTCTTGAAGATGAGCAGGGTCGGGATGGACCGGATGCCGAATTGGGAGGAAATCTGCGGATTCACATCCACATCCACTTTCGTGATCTTGGCTTTGCCTTCGTATTCGCCGGCCAGTTCCTCCACAATGGGGCCGATCATGCGGCAGGGGCCGCACCATTCGGCCCAGAAATCGACAAGCACGGGCTTGTCGCTGTTGAGGACTTCGGCGGCGAAGGTGGCGTCGGTGATGTGCAGGGCTTTACCCATGGCGGTTCTCCGTGTGTGTTTTTATTTGTTTGAACATATAATACGGTTTTTCCGGGTGGAAATCACGCGTCGGTTTTTTCGAGTCGGACCATGTCGTCTCCGAGGATGCGGCGCAGGCCGCGCAGGAGTTCGTCGTTCGGATCGACGACATGGCGGCGTACGGTCATGCCCATGGCGGGCAGGTCGGGTGTGAGCACCCGCAGGGCCACGGGCGTGGTACCCTTGTGGGTTTCGAGCAGTTCGGCCATGGACCGGATGTCGTCTTCCACCAGGTCGGTGGTGGTGATGGTCAGGCGAAGGCGGATGCGACGGGCGAATTTCTCGCGCAGGTTCTCGATGCGTTCCACCAGCCGCACCATGAGCTTGGGCTGGCCCCGGCTGGTATCGCAGGTACCCTCCAGATACACGAGGGTATCGGGCTGGATGAGGTTCATGAATTTGTCGTAGGTCTCGGAGAAGGCCATGCATTCGGCGGTGCCCTGCTCGTCTTCGACGCTGAAAATGGCGAATGGACGGCCTTTTTTGTCGCGCAGGGTACGCACGGTGGTCACGATGCCGGCGGTGCTCACCGGGTTGCGGTCGGCCGCCGAGCCGAACGAATCGGGCCCGAGGTTGTGCGAGGTGAAGGTGGCCAGGTCGTCCCGGTGGCGGTCCAGGGGATGGCCGCTCAGGTAGAAGCCGATGTGCTCGCGCTCGCGTTTGAGCCGCTCCATGTTGGAGAAGGGCGCCGTTTCGCGCAATTTGGGTTCGGCCACGGCCGACCCGGGTGTGGACCCGCCGAACAGGGAGACCTGGTTGAGGGCGTCTTCGGCCTGTTTTCGCTGCCCGAAACTCATGATGTCGTCCAGGCTGTCGAGCAGTTGGGCCCGGTTGGGATGCAGCGAGTCGAAGGCGCCGGCCTGGATCAGGCTTTCGATGGTCTTCCGGTTCACGCTCTTGAGGTCTACCCGGGCGGCGAACTGGAAGATGGAGGTGAAGGGCCCGTTCTTCCGGCGTTCGTCCACCAGGGCGGCAACGGCCTGGCCGCCCACGCCCTTGATGGCTTCCATGCCGTATTGGATGCGCCCGTCGCGGGCGGTGAACCGCCCGGCGCCGGTGTTCACGTTGGGCGCGTCTACCGGTACTCCCATGTGGGCGCATTCCTCGATGAACTTGCTCACGGTCTTGATGTCGCCCATGTTGTGGGTGAGCACCGAGGCCATGTATTCGGCCGGGTAATGCGCCTTGAAGAAGGCGGTGTGGTAGGCGATGACGGAGTAGGCGGCCGAGTGCGATTTGTTGAACCCGTACCCGGCGAAATAGGCCATCTTGTCGAAGACGTCGTCGGCCGTTTTGGCATCGTAGCCCAGATCCGCGGCTTTCTTGAGGAATTTGGACTTCTCTTTGTCCATCTCCTCCTTCTTCTTCTTGCCCATGATGCGGCGCAGGCTGTCGGCCTCGCCGAGGGTGTAGCCGCCCATGGTGCGGGCCACCTGCATGATCTGCTCCTGATAGACCATGATGCCGTAGGTGGTCTCCAGGATGGGTTTCAGGTCCTCGTGCGGATATTCGACTTCCTTCCGGCCGTGTTTGCGGTCGATGTAGTCGGGTATGAACTGCATGGGCCCCGGCCGGTACAGGGCGTTCATGGCGATGAGGTCTTCGAACCGGGTGGGCTTGAGGTCTTTGAGATGGCGGCGCATGCCGTCCGATTCGAACTGGAAGGTGGCCACGGTGTCGCCCCGTTGGTACAGCTCGAAGGTCTTGGCATCGTCCAGGGGGATGTCGTCGAGCACGTGTTTCACGCCATGGTTCTCTTCCACGTACTGGATGGCGGTCTTGAGAATGGAGAGGGTGCGCAGGCCCAGGAAATCCATCTTGAGCAAGCCGCACATTTCGGCGTTGGGCCCATCGTACTGGGTGATCACGTCCTTCTCTTTGCTCACGGCCACGGGCACGAAATCGTGTACCGGGCCTGGCGCGATGATCACGCCGGCGGCATGGATGCCGGTCTGCCGGGCGCATCCTTCCAGGGTGCGGGCGAACCGCATCATGCGGGCCACGTTCGGGTCGGGACTCTCGAACAGGGCCTTGATCTCCTCGGCCGACTCGGGGTTCTCATCCGGGCTGAGGATCTTGTCGAAGGTGTCCAGCCCCACTTTGTCGGGCAGGAGCTTGGATATGCGGTTCACTTCCGAGAGGGGCACGCCGAGCACGCGGCCCACGTCGCGCAAGGCGGTTTTGGCCTTCATGGTACCGTAGGTGACGATCTGGGCCACGTTCCGGCGGCCGTAGGTCTCCACCACGTAGTCGATCACGGCCTGCCGGCCTTCGTCGTCGAAATCGATGTCGATATCGGGCGGCGACACCCGTTCCGGATTCAGGAATCGTTCGAAGAGCAGGTCGTATTTGAGGGGATCGATATTGATGATGCCGGTGCAATAGGCCACCACGCTGCCGGCGGCCGAACCCCGGCCGGGCCCCACGAACACGCCCTGGCGTCGGGCTTCGGTGGTGAAGCCCTGCACGATGAGGAAATACCCGGCGAACCCCATCCTGGCGATGATCTTCAGCTCGGTCTCGATGCGTTCCACCACCGCGTTGGGCAGTTCGGGGTAGCGGAGCCGGGCGCCTTCGTAGGTCAGATGCCGCAGGTAGGCGTCCATGTCGGCGAACCCCGGGGGCACCGGATAATGCGGCAGCAGCAGGTTGCTGTTGAGTGTGACGTCTTCCACCTTGTCCACGATCTCCTGGGTGTTGTCCAGGGCTTCCGGGTGGTCGTCGAAGAGCTTGAGCATCTCCTCGGGCGACTTCAGATAGTATTCGTAGCTGAGGCGTTTGTGGTCGTCGGTGAACCGGAACCGGGTGGGGTCGTCGATGTCGGCGTTGGTCTGCAGGGCCAGCAGGATGTCGTGGGCCTCGCTGTCTTGCCGGTCGATGTAGTGGCTGTCGTTGGTGGCGATCACCTTCACGCCGTATTCCTTGCTCCAGCGCAGCAGCACCTCGTTCACCACGTCCTGGTCGCGCAGGCCGTGGCGTTGCAGTTCGATGTAGTAGTCTTCGCCGAAGAGGTTCAGGTACCATTCGAAGACCTTTCGGGCTTCGGCCTCCCCTTTTCTGAGGATGGTGCGGTTCACTTCGCTGGCCAGGCAGCAGGTGGTGCATATCAGCCCGGAAGCATGCTCCATGAGCACGGCTTTGTCGATGCGGGGCTTGTAGTACATGCCTTCGAGGAAGCCGAGCGAGGTGAGTTTCACCAGGTTCCTGTAGCCGGTGGCGTTCTTGGCCAGCAGCACCTGATGGTAGCGTTCCTTGTCGGTGCGGTCGTCCATGGCGACGGGGGTCACATAGAATTCGCAGCCGATCACGGGTTTGATGCCCTGTTTGCGGGCTTCGTTCACGAAATGGGGCACGCCGAACATGTTGCCGTGGTCCGTGATGGCCAAAGCCGGCATATCCAGGGCTTTGGCTTTGGAAACGAGCCCTTTGATCGAGGCGGCCCCATCGAGCAGGCTGAACTGGGTGTGGCAGTGCAGATGGGAGAAACGCATGGTTCCAAGATACGCCGAAGGCCCGGGTCGGCGGGCCTTCGGTCACATCTAGGAACGATCAGGTCAATCGTCTATCGGTTTTTTTCTCCAGTACTCAGGCGGAAGGTCACGGGCAAGGTGTAAGACACCCGCACGGGCCGCCCGCGCTGCATCCCCGGCGTGAACCGGGCGCTCTTGACGGCTTCCAGGGCGACTTCGTCGCACCCGGCGCCTATACCCCGAACAACCACGGGGTTCAAGACATTGCCGCGGGCGTCGATCACGAACTGGACGATCACGCGGCCTTCGATACCCGCCATGCGGGCTATTTCAGGATATACGATGCGGGATTGCAGGCCTTCGAGCCCACCGATGAGCTCGGGCATGCGTTCCACCACGATGAACACTTCCTCGTCTTCTTCCGCTTCGGTTGCGGCCGTGGGCGGAGGAGGCGGTGCCGGCAGGGGCGCTTCATCGAAATTCAGTTCGAAGTCGAACTCCAGCAGTTCGTCGGAGATCACGGCATCGTTGGCCACGGCTACCGGAGCACTGGGCCGGGGCGGAGGAGGCGGGGTCTCCTGCTGTTTGGTCTGGATGATGTCTTCCAGGGTTACGACTTCCTGTTCGGCGATGGCGAACACGACATCGCTCTCTTCGAATTTCAGATTCACCCGGAACAGCAGGATGAAAAAGAGCAGGGATGTGATGGCACCGAGGCGGAGGTAGAGGGGTCGGTACACCTTGAGGTCGGCGCCGGGGGCTTTGTAGATGGGATCGCTGTGAGTACGCATGGAGAACCTCCCGATGTGTTGGTTCACAGGCAACGTACGCCGATTCTGGAAGCGCTACCTTACACCGGTTGCCCGGGGTTTGCCTTTTCCTGACCGATCGGCAGTTCCACGGTGAAACAGGCTCCGCCGAGCATGTCGCTGCGCCCGGCGCGGATTTCGCCGCCCTGTTTGCGCACGATGTCGCGGCTGATGGCCAGCCCCAGGCCGAGGCCGAAATGGCCGCTCGCATTGCGGGTGGTGAAATGGACCTCGAAGATGCGGGCCAGATGTTCCTGGGCTATACCGTGCCCCGAATCGTGCACTTCGGCGACCACCAGATCCCGATACCGGTACACCCGGAGCAACAGGCGGCCTTGGTCGCTCATGGCGTCGCAGGCGTTCACGATAAGGTTGGTCCATACCTGGTTGAATTCGGCCGGATTGACCCGCACGGGAGGTACGGGTTCGGCTTCCCACATCACCTCGATGCGGCGCAAGCGGTTCGACAACACCTGCAGGCTCTCGCGCAGGCCTTCGAGCAGGTCGGTTTCGATGGCCTCGCCGTTGTCCTGGCGGGAGTAGCTCTTGAGGGAACGCACCAAACCGGCGATGCGGTCGCCGCTGATGCGGGTGGTGCGCAAGAGGCTGCCGATGTCGTAGGCATCCAGCGCGGCGCGGCGCAGGGCCGGGTCGCGCTGGCGGTCGAACTCGGTGCGCAGCGCGGGCGGCATGCCCAGCAGCAGGCGCTGGTCGGCCTGGCTCAGGTCGGGGTAGGCCAGGCGCACCGCGGTGCGCTCGGCCGGGCTGGCCTCGCCGGTGCCGGCACCACGTTCCCAGCCGGCCGAAAAGTAGTGTGCCGTGGCCGCCGGCATGTGTTCGCCCAGTTTTTCGAACAGATGCCGCAGGCCGCTCTGCAGGGCCCCCGCCGGATTGTTGATCTCGTGGGCCACGCCCGCCACCAGCTGCCCCAGGGTGGCCATCTTCTCCTGATGCACCAACCGGGCCTGGGCCCGCCGGATGGCGTCGTTGGCGGCTTCCAACTTCAGGTTCAGGTCCACCACCTGCCGGTACCGGTCCAGCAGGTTGGCGGTGATCATCTGCCGCACCAGCGGCGCTATGGTGCCGGCACTTGTATGGGTAAGGGCATCCACCTGGTCGCGCGTGAGTTCCAACACCTCGGCCGGCGATTCGGCCAAGGCGGTGGTCAGGGTGGGGTTTCCGCTGAAGAAGCTGAGCACGCCGAACAGGGCTCCCGGCCTCAACCGGTTCACCAGCAGGGTGCGGCCTTCGGCATCGGCCTTGACCAATGCGATGCGCCCCGATACCAGCAGCATGAGTTTGTCGTTGGGCTCCCCTTCGTTGAACAGGGTTTCTCCGGTATCCCAGGCGCGGATCAGGGGGGCCTCCACTTCGGAAGCCCGGATCTCGTCGATCAGATATCGGACCGCCGCTCTCGGGTCGGTGAGCCACTGCCGCAGAAAAGCCCGCTGGGTGAGCGAAATGCGGTGCTGCTTCATCGGTCGGTGAGGCGCCGCTCCATGCGCAGGTGTTCGGAGAGGGCTTCGGCGTCGAGCACGTCCATGTACGGCAGCGGATCCAGTTCCTGCTCGATCACGAAACGGGTGAGCAGGGTGCGGGCCGCTCCGAGCAGATGCTCGCGGGTCCATGGTTTGGCCAGGTAATACTCCAGATGGCCTTCGTTCACGGCACGCACGGTGTCCAGCAGGCCGGCCTGCCCCGTCAGTAGCATGCGTTTTGCGCCCGGGGCCAGGCCGAACCGTTCCATTTCGATGAGGAAATCGACGCCGGTGGTACCGGGCATCAGGTGGTCGCACACGAACAGGGCCGGACGGATGGCCCCCGCCGTGGATGCGGTGAGGAAATCGCGCACGGAATCGGCCGAGGAGAAACCTTCGACCAGGAAATGCCTGGACAAGGGTTCGAGGTCGCGGAGGACGGAGTCGAGCACGTCGGCTTCGTCTTCGACGCAGAGGATGAGGTATTCGGGTTTCATGGGGTTGGGATCAGACGATACGGTTCCAGAACAGGACGGCGAAGAGGACCATGAGCACCAGGCCGATGAGGCCGGTGAGCAGGCCCGCCTTGGCCATGTCGGGTGTTTTCACCACACCGGTGGCCATGGCGATGGCGTTGGGCGGGGTGGAGATGGGTAGCACCATGGCGAAACTGGTGCCCAGGCCGATCATGAGGGCCAACAGGGTGGGATTGGCCACCGCGTCGGCGCCTTGGCTGATGCCGATGCTCACCGCGATGGGCATGAGCAAGGTGGCCGCCACGGTGTTCGACATGAAGTTGGACACCACGAGCCCGATGGCGGCGAACATGGTCAGGATGACCACCCCATCCATGGAGCTCCAGTCGATGGTGGACACGAACCAGTCGGAGAGCCGGGTTTCCTGCATGTACACACCCAGGGCTATGCCGCCGGCCACCAGCCAGAGCACTTCCCAAGGCAGTTTGCGCAGGTCGGCCGGTTCCATCACGTTCGTCATGGTGAGCAGCACCACCGGCACCATGGCCACATAGTTGGAGGA
>JANJTJ010000130.1 GCA_024711145.1 Balneolales bacterium | reverse complement strand
CCTTTGGGACTAGGCGGAGCTTTTGCTCACGGCTGGCCGCACATCGATACGTGCCGGAGGGTGGGAACCCCTGCGGTCTGAATGCGCACGATCGCGCGAAGCCCTTGCTTGGGCTGGCCTCACGCCATGGTCAGCCGCCGGCCGGCTTCCGGTGTTCCACGACGTCGATGGTCGAGGAGCGGAGGCGGACGATCGCGTGGCGGAAGGACGAGAGATTCAATGCCGGCTGACCATCCGGGGCGATGTAGTTGGCATAGAGCTGAACCGCCACGGCGCGGCGATGCCGGGATGGCAGGGCCACCGCCGACAGCGCGGTGCCCGGAGGCACTTGCAGTGAGACCACGTCAATGGTCGGGCCGAGCTGGCTCAGGAGGGTGCTCTTTTGGGCAAACCACTCGGGTCCCGTCTTGGGCGCGGCGGCGACCGCCGCCCGGTCATGGAAGAAGACCAGATCGACTGCCGTGGCCGAGACTTGGTTGGCGTCCGCGTCCGCGCTCACTTCGACCTGGCGAAGCGCAGCAGGGGAGTCCTTCGCCGACACGACGGCAGTCAGGGCGAGCAAAATGAGGAAGAGTCGAAAGCGCATGGGCGGTTGCTACATGATATGGGGTCAGGCCGTTGCGTGTTGCACGACGAGGGATTTAGGCGGGCGACACAACCGGCCCCAGGAGGTTACTCAGACTTCCGGCTCCAGGGGGGCACGACGCGGTTCATGCGCGCGTAGGCGATGAGCTGGCCGAGGTGCTCGTGGGTGTGGTCGCCAGCGAGGATGAGCACGCGGGCCAGCGGGACCTTGCCGCCGAAGAGTTCGACTTCTTCCGCGAGGCGCTCCGGAGGAACGGCGCGGATGGCGGCAGTTACGTGTTCGAGCGCCGCGCGGTAGATCGCCAGCGTCGCTGCCTTGTCCGCCTCGCGCCCCAGCGCGCGCCGGTCGAGTCCGGCGGGAGGAGGGGTGCCGAGCCGCGCGGCGATGAAGTAATACGAGGAGGCGACATGGGCGATGGCGCCCTGAACCGAGGCGACGCCCTCCATCGGCGACCACGCGTATTGTTCGGGTGTGAACGTCTCCGCCAGCTGCAGAATTTTGCCGCTGGCGTCTTCGAGACTGAGGAGTGCGGCGCGGTGCGACGGCGAGGGCGCCGGAACGGCGGACTGCGCGAAAATCGCCGGTGCGGCGATCAATGCGGCGGCGAGGAGCAAGAAGCGGAAGGCCGGAAATGTCATGATGCCCGCATACGAGCCGGGACCTCGCGTGGTGGCAAGCCGTCGCCCGCC
>JANJTJ010000030.1 GCA_024711145.1 Balneolales bacterium | reverse complement strand
TCGCCGGTATGGGAGGTGACGCGGGTGTGGGCACCGCTGCCCGCATCGATGCGGATGATGTCGGCGGTGCCGCGGTCGTTCACGGCCGCATAGAGGTGGTTGCCGTCCGGCGACCAGGTGGGCCAGGTCGCCCGCAGGTCGGTGGTGAGGCGGCGGGACTTGCCCTCGGCCACATCCAACACATAGATATCGGGAATTACGGATCCGTTGGGACCGCGGCGGTCGCGATGGTAGGCGATGCGGCGGCCGTCGGGCGACCATTCGAGCGCTCCCGTGGCCGGCCCCTCGTACACCACCCGGGTTCGGCCTTTGGGTCGGGTGTCGATCACCCAGATGCGGTGGAAGGGCAGCTCATCATTCACATATCCCGAAACCGCGATGCGCGCCGTGTCGGGACTGAATTTCACATCGGTGAGGAAGGTGCCGGGCAGGCGCAAGGGGTCGGTGCCCAGGCTGTCGGGGTGGCTCCAATGGCCGGCCAGGGTGTTGTAATGGATGTTGGCCACGCGGCGCCAATCGGCATCGAACTCGGCGTAGGGTTGGCCGGTGACGGCCTTGAAGGCGCTGTTGAAGTTGTGGTAGCGCACCAGGCCGAGCAGGGTGTCGCGGTGGGCGAACAGCTTGCCGATGGCGCTGTCTCCGAAAACCTGGGTGAAATAGCGCAATTGGCTGTTGCCAACCGCGTAGGTGAGGCCGCCGTCTTTGAGGCTTTCGCCCCGGTTGAACGCTGTGCGGTCTTCGAACACGGCCGCGCGCAGCAGGGCGTCGCCCCGGGCGGCATCCCATTTCTCGGTCGAATATTGGGCGAAGCCCTCGGTCCAATGCCGCCGCATGGCAGCCAGGTTGCCGAGCAGGCCGACGTTGCCCCGCACCGCCCGGAAATGGAAGATGTGGGCCAGTTCGTGGGCCAGCACCTTGCGCAGCCATTTCTCATTGCCGGCGAACACGGTCGACTCGTTCAGCCGAACCCAGATCTGGGTGTAGCTGCGATCGAAGGGCACGGCGAACCCGTTCACGATCTCGTCCTGATCGGAGAGATAGACCGGGATCTTGTAATCGAACTCCACGCCGAGCAGGTCGGCCAGGCTCCGGTAGGTGGCTTCGGCGATGGGGGCCGCTTCCGCTTCGATGCCGGCCAGATGGGCCGGATAGATGATGCGGAAGTGCTCGGTTTCGGCTTCCACCCAACGCAGTTGGGGATGGTTGCGGCCCGTAGTGGCGGAATAGCTTTGGGCGGAAACGGCCGTGCAGGCGGCCGTCAGCAGCAGGAGGGATAGGAGAAAGCGCATGGGCGGGATGATAGCATCATGGCGCCACGTATGCCCAAGCCACCCGCCATTTTCCGTCACATTCCACACTCAGCAACACCCGCTGGTATTCCGATTCCTGCCCGGGGGTGAAATCCTCGTACAGGTCCAGGAAGGGCAGGGCCTCGGCCGGCTCGGTCAGTTCCACCCATTCACCCTCGACCCAGTGTTCGTCGGCCACCGGTCCACGGGGAACCGGTTCGTATTTGGCGCATTTGGCCGCGTCGCCATCGGCATGGTTCGAGCCCTTGGCCAGGATCGCCGAGGCCGGAACCACCAACATGGGGTCGCCTTCCCCGGTTTCGATGAGGCGGCCTGGTACCCGCGCGGGCTCCGTAGCCCCGCGGAAGCGGTCCACCAATCCATGCGCATCGCCGGTGGAGGTGAGGGTGCCGTAGAAGAAGAAGGTCATAGGTATAAGGTGCGAAGTGAGGGCAAAGGGGAAAGATAGGTGGATGAGGAGGTTCGTATTTTTGGGCAATCCGAATCTTCTCACCTCGCACCTCGCACCTCGCACGTATGACCTTCCCGGACGTCGCCATCAATCTGGTGAAACCCAAAGACCCGGTAGAGGTCCGCATCGTATCGACCGAAATCGCCACGGCGGCACCGTCTCCCAACTTCATCCGGCACATCACCTTCGATGTATCGGGTACGCCCCTGGAGGGCAACATCCGCGCCGGGCAGTCGGTGGGCATTCTGGCCCCGGGTACCGATGCCAACGGCAAACCCCATGCCCTGCGCCTGTATTCGGTGGCATCGCCCACGGGTGGCGAGCACGGCGACGGCAAGATCTACTCCACCACGGTCAAACGGGTGATCGACGAGCATTGGGAAACCCAGGAGCTCTTCACCGGCGTGGCCAGCAACCATTTCTGTTCGCTCAAGGCCGGCAGCACGGTGCGCATGACCGGACCCAGCGGCAAACGCTTCCTGCTTCCCGAACATCCCGAACAGTACAACTACGTCTTTTTCGCCACAGGCACCGGGGTGGCGCCCTTCCGGGGCATGCTCCTGGACCTGGAAGCGCTGGGCATGCCCACAGACACCGTCCTCGTTTTCGGTTGCGCCTACCGCAGCGATTTCCTCTATGCCGACCTCTTCGGCCGGATCGAGCTCGGGCACCCGAATTTCCGCTATCTGAAGGCGGTTTCCCGCGAGGCGCTCCGTGGCGACGGCTCCAAACCCTATGTGCAGACCCTCATCGAAGACGAAGCCGCCCTGCTGCAGCCCATCCTGCGCCGCGAGAACACGCTGATCTACGTGTGTGGTCTGAAGGGCATGGAAGACGGCATCTACCGCATGCTCGACAAACACGGCATCGGGGGGTATTTCGAACGCGGCGAGCGCGGCATCAAACCCACCGACCGCATGCTGGTGGAGACTTACTGACGGATGGAGGTGATCCGGAAGGTGAATTCGGCCCCCAGGAACACGATCAGGCTGTTGTAATACACCCAGAACAGCAGCACCAGGAAGGAACCGGCCGCTCCATAGGCATCGGGTGAGGCCGTGTAGTAGAGGTAGGCGCCCACGGCATACCGCCCCAGCAGGAACAGCACGGTCGTGATGGCCGCACCACCGAAGGCCTCGCGCCAGGGGATGTGCTTGTCGGGCAGCACCTTGTACACCAGCACGAAAGTGAGCACCAGGATGCTGACAAAGGCGCCGTAGTTGGCCCAGCTCAGGAAAAAGCGCTCACCGGGTATGATCTTGTCGAGCTGGGTGCCTACCACGGCCAGCACGGCATCGGCCAGCAGGCTGGCGATGAGCAGCCCGGCGCAGGCCAGCACCAACCCCATGCTGGTCAACCGGCTGACAATGGTGTACCTCCAGCCGGACTCCACCTGCTTCTCCACATACCAGATCCGGTTCAGCGTGGTCTTCAGCTGGGTCACTACTGTGGACGCTGCGAACAGCAGCACCAGGCCGCCGATCACCGTAGCCAGCACCCCTTTGTAGGTCTGGTTGGTCTGTGCGATCAGGCCTACCACGGTTTCGGCCTGGCCGGGCCCCATCAGGCGCTGCAGGAACTCGGTGAGCTGCCCGCTGGCCGCCTGTTCTCCGAACAGGAGCGACCCCGCCCCCACGAGCACCACGCCCAGGGGTGCCAGCGAAAAAATGGTGTAGAAGGCCAATGCGGCCGCATGTACGGGGATGTCGTCGTCGGAATATTTGGCGAAGGTGTCTTTGACCAATCGCCACCAAGACATCTGCTCAACCGGTTTCTCGGGGTCCATATCCGGTGAGGATACGCCGGAAATTGGGTATTTTCACCCCCGTGAAAACGTCCAACCAGATCCGCGCCGAGTTCCTCTCGTTTTTCGAGGAGAAAGGCCACCTCGTAGTACCCGGCGTACCCGTGGTGCCCCACGACGACCCGACCCTGCTGTTCACCAACGCAGGTATGAACCCCTTCAAACCCATTTTCCTGGGGCAGGAAGACGCCTACCAGGCCGGTGGGAAAGCCTGGAAACGCCTGGCCGACACCCAGCGCTGCATCCGCGTTTCCGGCAAGCACAACGATCTGGAAGAAGTAGGGCACGACACCTACCATCACACCCTGTTCGAAATGTTGGGCAACTGGTCCTTCGGCGATTATTTCAAGGAAGATGCCATCGCCTGGGCCTGGGAATTGCTCGTGGACCGCTGGGGATTGCCCGCCGACCGCCTGTATGCCACCGTGTTCGGGGGCGACAGCGCCGACGGCCTGCCCGCCGATGAGGAAGCCGCGGCCCTGTGGACCCGCAAGACGCCCATCCGTCCCGAGCACGTGCTCAAATTCGGCAAGAAGGACAATTTCTGGGAAATGGGGGATACGGGTCCCTGCGGGCCCTGCTCCGAAATCCATATCGACCTGCGCAGCGATGCCGAACGGGCCGCCGTGCCCGGCGCCACCCTGGTGAATGCCGGCGACCCGCGGGTCATGGAAATCTGGAACCTCGTCTTCATCCAGTTCAACCGCAAGCCGGACGGCTCCCTCGAGCCGCTGCCCGCCGCCCACGTGGACACGGGCATGGGTTTCGAGCGCGTGTGCGCCGTAATCCAGGGCAAAACCAGCAACTACGACACCGACGTCTTCACCCCCATCATCGATGCCGTATCGGCCAAGGCCGGCATTCCTTACGGCAAAGCCGAGGCCTCCGACATCGCCATGCGCGTGATCGCCGACCACATCCGTGCCGTGGCATTCGCCATCGCCGACGGGGCCGCGCCGGGCAACGAGGGCCGTGGGTATGTGGTCCGCCGCATCCTGCGCCGTGCCGTGCGCTACGGTTGGGACAAGCTGGGCCTGAAAGGACCCTTCATGCACGAACTGGTGGCGGTGTTGTCGGCCACCATGGGCGATGTGTTCCCCGAAATCCGCAAGAACGAAGCCTATGTGGCCCGCGTGATCCGCGCCGAAGAGGAGGGTTTCCTGAAAACCCTGGGGCAGGGCATCCAACTCTTCCACCAGATGGCCGAAGGCAAAGACCGCCTTTCCGGCGCCGACGCCTTCAAACTGCACGATACCTACGGGTTTCCCATCGATCTGACCAGCCTGATGGCCCGCGAGGCCGGCAAGACCGTGGACCAGGACGAATTCGACCGCCTCATGGCCGACCAGAAACGACGGGCCCGCAGCGCCGGCAAGTTCTCGATCGCGGTTGATGGGAGTGGGGAGTCGGGAGTGGGGAGTGTTGGGGCATTGGAAACCACCTTTGTGGGCTACGATAGCCTGACCACCACGACATCGATCGCTGTGCTTACCGGATTCGACAAACCGGCGGTAGTACTCTCCGAAACGCCCTTTTATGCCGAAAGCGGGGGTCAGGTGGCCGATACCGGCTTCCTCACCAACGGGGGAGAGACCCTTCGGGTGGTGGATGTGCGCCTGCTGAACGGCCTGCGTGTGCATGTGCTGGACCGCCTGCCCGAAGACGCCTCGGGCTCTTGGGAAGCGGTGGTGGATGTCACCCGCCGGGGCGAGATCGCCAAGCACCACAGTGTGACCCACCTGCTGCATGCCGCCCTGCGCCGCCACCTGGGTACCCATGTGGCCCAGAAGGGGTCGTTGGTGGAAGACGGCCGCTTGCGGTTCGATTTCAGCCATTTCGAGGCCGTACCCACCTCGGTGCTGGCCGCGGTGGAAGCCGAAGTGAACGCCCGCATCCAGGACGACATCCCGGTCGAGATCCGGACCGATGTGCCGATTGCCGAAGCCAAAGCCATGGGTGCCATGATGTTGTTCGGCGAGAAGTATGGTGAGTCGGTACGTGTGGTCACCATGGATCCGGCCTACTCCATCGAGCTCTGCGGAGGCACCCACGTGGACCGCACCGGCCGCATAGGCCTGTTCCAGTTCGGGTCCGAGTCGGCCACGGCGGCCGGCGTGCGTCGGGTCGAAGCCCTTGCCGGGGCGGCGGCCGTGCGTCGCATGCAGGACGCCAACGCCTTGCTCGCACGCCTGGGCAAACGCCTGGGCGCCGACCCCGAAACCCAGCTCGAGCAGCTGTTCTCGGCCCGCAAGGCCGCCGAGAAAGAGCTGGAAACCTTGCGCCTGCAGGTGCGCCTGGCCGGCCTCGACACCCTGCTGGCCCAAGCCCGTACCTTGGCCAACGGCATCCGCATCGTGGTGGGCCGCATGGACGGCACCAGCGGCGAGGTGCTCAAACAGATCGGCTACGAGATCCTGAACCGGTGTCCGGCCGGCACCGTGGCCGTGCTCGGCTCGGCCGATGCCGACACCGGCAAAGTGACCCTGCTGGCCACCGTAACCGACGACCTCATCCGGCAGAACGGCCTCAAGGCCGGCACCCTGGTGGGCACCCTGGCCAAAACCGTGGGTGGCGGTGGCGGAGGCCAACCCAACCTGGCAACCGCCGGTGGGAAAGACGCATCCCGACTGGACGAGGCCTTGGCCCAGGTGGCCGGTCTTCTATCCTGAAATCCGTATATTTCCGGCCCATTTCCGGAACCTTCTGAACATCATGTCCAATACCGTTTTCACGCCTACCGGTGTGATCTACAAAAGCACGGACCTGCCCAAAGCAACCACGCAAGACCACAAGAAATTGGGTCTTTCGGAGGAGCAGGTCATCCACCTCTTCAAAGAGATGTACCTGCAGCGCCGGTTCGAGGAGCGGGCCGCCCAACAGTACCAGAAAGGGAAATTCGGCGGGTTCCTGCACCTGTACATCGGTCAGGAAGCCGTGAGTTCCGGAGTGAACATGGCGCTCCAGCCGAACGACGACATCATCTCGGCCTACCGGTCGCACGGATGGGGCCTGGTGCGTGGGGTATCGCCCCGTGCCGCCATGGCCGAACTGTTCGGCAAAGCCACCGGTTGCAGCAAAGGGAAGGGCGGATCCATGCACTTCTTCAACGCCGAGGGGCACTTCTGGGGCGGCCACGGCATCGTCGGGGCGCATATCCCGGTCGGTGCGGGCATGGCTTTCGCCAACAAGTACCTGAACAACGGCCGCATCGCCGCGGCCTTCTTCGGCGATGGCGCCGTGGACCAGGGCGCCCTGCACGAGGCATTCAACCTGGCCCAGCTGTGGAGCCTGCCCACCCTGTTCGTGGTGGAGAACAACGGGTACAGCATGGGTACGGCCGTGAACCGTCACACCGCCACCGACATCTACAAGCGCGCCCTGGCCTACGACATGGACCATGCCATCGTGAACGGCATGGACGTGTTCTCGGTGTATGAGAAAGTGACCGAAATCGCCCGCAAGATCCGCGAGACCAACAAGCCCTGCTTCCTGGAAGTGCGTACCTACCGCTACCGTGGCCACTCCATGTCGGACCCCGGCAACTACCGCACCAAAGAGGAGATGGACGAGTTCCGCGAGACCGACCCCATCGAACGGCTCAAGAGCTACATGCTCAAGAAAAAAGTGGCTACCGAGGCGCAGATCGCCACCTGGAGCGAGGAAATCGAAGCCCAGGTGCTCGATGCCGTCGAGTTCGCCGAACAATCCCCATTCCCCGATCCGGCCGCCCTCTACCAGGACGTGTACGCCGAGAACGACTATCCTTTCCATATCTGACCATGGCAGAACTCCAATTCCGCGAAGCCATCCGCGAAGCCCTCAGCGAAGAGATGCGTCGTGACGAGACCGTCTTCATCATGGGTGAGGAAGTGGCCGAGTACGACGGCGCCTACAAGGTGACCCAAGGCATGTTGGCCGAATTCGGCCCCAAACGGGTGATTGACACTCCCATCTCCGAACTCGGATTCGCCGGCATCGGCGTAGGTGCGGCCATGAACGGGCTGCGTCCCGTGGTCGAATTCATGACCTTCAACTTCGCGTTGGTGGGCATCGACCAGATCCTGAACAACGCCGCCAAGATCCGCTACATGAGCGGCGGCCAGGTACCCATGCCCATGGTGTTCCGCGGGCCGAACGCCTCCGCCGGACAATTGGGCGCCACCCACAGCGTCTCCTTCGAGAACCTGTACGCCCATTATCCCGGCCTCAAGGTGATCTGCACCTCCGAACCGGCCGACGCCAAAGGTCTGCTGAAAAGCGCCATCCGCGACGACAACCCCGTCATCTTCCTCGAATCGGAGCAGATGTACGGGCTGAAAGGGGAAGTACCCGAAGGCGAACACCTGATACCCATCGGAAAGGGCAAGGTGAAACGCGAAGGGAAAGACGTGACCCTGGTGGCGCACGGCAAGATGTACCATGTGGCCGTGAAAGCGGCCGCCGAGCTGGCCAAGAACGGTGTGGAATGCGAAATCATCGATCCGCGCACCATCAAGCCGTTCGACCTGCCCCTGGTGTTGGAGTCGGTCCGCAAGACCAACCGCTGCGTCATCGTGGACGAGGCGCATCCCTTCGCCGGCACCTCCGCCGAAGTGGGCTTCCTCATCCAGCGCGAGGCGTTCGACCACCTCGACGCACCCGTCCTGCGCGTGACCCTGCCCGATACGCCCGCGCCGTTCTCCCGTCCCTTGTTCGACCTGTGGTACCCGAGTGCCAAGCAGGTCATCGATGCCGTCAACGCCGTAACCTACCGGAACTGAGCACCACCATGGCCATCCTCATCGACATGCCCAAACTCAGCGACACCATGCAAGAAGGGGTGATCGCGAAATGGAACGTTAAAGTCGGAGACTCGGTGAATCCGGGCGACATCATCGCGGAAGTGGAGACCGACAAGGCCACCATGGATGTGGAGGTGTTCGATGGCGGCACCATTCTGGCCATTCTGGCCGAGGAAGGCCAGGCGATTCCGCTGGGTGGCAAGATGGCCGTGATCGGCAAACCCGGTGAGGACATCTCGGCGCTGGTGGGTGGCGATGCGCCCGCTGCGGCACCCAAGGCCGCCGCCCCCTCCGCCCCGGCACCCGCTTCCGCTCCTGCCCAGGCCGCTGCCCCGGCATCCGCCCCGGCTCCGGCCGACGGCGGCCGGGTGTTGGCCTCGCCCTTGGCCAAATCCATCGCCAAGGACACCGGCGTGGACCTCAGCCGTGTGCAAGGCAGCGGCCCCAACGGCCGTATCGTGGCCGCCGACGTGCGTCAGGCACCGACGGTACCGGCCGCAGCGCCCGCTACCGCCGCGCCGGTCGCCGTGCCCCAGGCCGCCGCCGAAGACCGCGACATCCGCATCTCCCAGATGCGCAAAACCATCGCCAAGCGCCTGGCCGAGTCCAAATTCACCAGCCCGCACTTCTACGAGACCATCGACATCGACATGAAGCAGGCGGTGTCGGTGCGCGAGGCCCTCAACGCCTCCGGCGAGGTGAAGATCTCCTTCAACGATCTGGTGGTGAAAGCCGCCGCCATGGCCTTGCGCAAGCATCCGGCCGTGAACAGCTCCTGGTTGGGCGACACCATCCGCGAACATGGTGCCGTGAACGTGGCCGTGGCCGTGGCCATCGAGGACGGTCTGGTGACTCCGGTCATCCGCAATACCGACCTCAAAGGACTGGCCGCCATTTCCGCCGAAACCCGCGACCTGGCCAAACGCGCCCGCGACCGCAAGCTGGCTCCGGAAGAATGGGAAGGCAGCACCTTCACCATCTCCAACCTGGGCATGTACGGCATCGAGGAATTCACCGCCATCATCAATCCGCCCAACGCCTGTATTCTGGCCGTGGGAGCCATCCGCGATGTGCCCGTGGTCGAAAAAGGTGCCGTAGTGCCCGGCAAGCGCATGAAAGTGACGCTTTCCAGCGACCACCGCGTGGTGGATGGCGCCGTTGCCGCCCAGTTTCTGAACACCCTGCGCGGGTATCTGGAACAACCGGCGACCATGCTGTTGTGACTACCAGATCCACACTTCCGGCACGAGCGCTACACCGTAGCGCTGCCGGATGTCGTGGATGATGCGGCCGGCCAGGTCGCGAAGCTGGGCACCCGTGGCGGCACCGTGGTTCACCAATACCAACGCCTGGCGGTCGTGCACGCCGGCGTCGCCCTCGCGGAATCCTTTCCAACCGGCCCGTTCGATGAGCCAGCCGGCCGGAATCTTCACCATTCCGTCGTTTGTGGGCCATCCGGGTAGCTCAGGGTATGCCGCTTTCAAGCCATCATACTGTTTCTGTTGAATTTCCGGATTCTTGAAGAAACTGCCGGCGTTACCGATCATGGCCGGGTCGGGCAGCTTGGACCGACGGATGGCGATCACCGCATCCGATACATCCTTCGGTGTGGGGGATGCGATGCCCTTTTCCGCCAGCACCTCGCGGATGGCTCCGTAATCCAGGTTGAGCCGGGGCGTGCGACTGAGGGTCAACCGCACCTGCAGCACCACCCAACGCCCGATATCCCGCTTGAAGGCGCTTTCCCGGTAGCCGAAGTCGCAGTCGGCACGGTCGAAGGTGCGAACGGTACCAGTGGCCACCTCCCAGGCATCCAGCGAGTGGAACAGGTCTTTGAGTTCCACCCCGTACGCCCCGATGTTCTGGATGGGAGCGGCACCCACCGTTCCCGGTATGAGGGATAGGTTTTCGAGGCCGCTGAGGCCTTGGTCCAGGCTCCAATTCACCAACTTGTGCCAGACGACCCCGGCGCCGGCTTCGATGAGCACCTGGTCGCCCGATTCGGAGAGCAAGCGCAGGCCGGGCACGGAGATGCGGACCACCGGTTTGACGAGGTCTTGCGTGAGCAGGATGTTGGAACCCCCGCCCAGGATGTGCCAATCGCGGTTTTCGAACCCGGGAGTGGCCGCCAGCCGGTCGAGTTGGGCGGCCGAACCCACCGCCGTGAGCACCGAGGCCTTGGCCGGCACCCGGAACGTGGTGTAAGGCGCCAGATCTACGCCATGTTGGAAGAGCATGGCCGAAGATAGGAGTCAACCCGCCTATCTTTGGGCATGACACATTACCTCGTTTTCGGAGCCGGCGGGCAGTTGGGGCAGGAGTGGGTGCGGCATGCGGCCGACCACGGCCTGCGGTGTACGGCCCTGTATTCGGCCGACTGCGACATCACCGATGCCGCCGCCGTGGCTCGGGCCCTGGATGCCCATAGACCCGAAGCCGTGGTCAATTGCGCGGCCTACACCAAAGTGGACCAAGCCGAATCGGACGCGCTCAAGGCCTTCCGGGTGAACGCCTACGGCGCCGGCCACATCGCCAAGGCCTGCGCCGAGCGCGGGCTGCCCCTGGTGCACTACAGTACCGATTACGTGTTCCGTGGCGATGCCGCGGACCGTTTCGCCCATCCCGACGGTTATCCGGAAGACCATCCCACCGACCCCCAGGGCGTGTATGGTGCCAGCAAAGCCGAAGGCGAGCGGCAGGTGACCGAAGCCGGCGGTCGCACCCTCGTGGTGCGGGTGGCCTGGCTATGCGGTGCCTACGGCCCCAATTTCATCAAGACCATGTTGCGGTTGGGGGCCGAAAAACCGCTCTTGCGTGTGGTGGCCGACCAGATCGGCGCACCCTCGTTCTGCGACCACGTGGTGGCCCAAAGCCGGCATCTGATCGAGCATGGGTGTACCGGCATCTGGCATGTGGCCTCTCTGGACGCCACCAGTTGGCACGGGTTCGC
>JANJTJ010000021.1 GCA_024711145.1 Balneolales bacterium | reverse complement strand
GCCAGCACGCAGGTATTGAGCGGCAACGAAGCCGGCCTGGTAGGCAACTGGCGGTTCGACGAGGCATCGGGCGCCCCCAGAAACCTGGTAGATGCCACCCGAACGGGTGTCGTGGTCGGCAATCCGGTGCGCGTGGCCTCTACGGCTCCGGTACAGGCGCCGGTGGTGGCCACCGATCCCGGCACCATCGCCTTCGGGTACTACGATCCCGCATCCGACGAACGGGAGGTGCAGATAAGCAACACCGGCTCGCATCCGCTCACCATCGGCCTGTCTGCCGTAGTGCCCCATTTCAGCGTGGCGCCGGCCGAACTGACCGTGCAACCCGGCCAAAGCGGCATCTTCACGGTCACGTTCGAACCGGTGGCGAATGCGGCCTATGCCGACAACCTGGTCTTCACGCACAACGCCGGCGTTACCCCCATCAGCATTCCGGTTACCGGTACCGGCCTTTTCGCCCCCACGGTCGCCGCTTCCGCCGTGCAGGTGAAGGCTGTGGGCTCCACCTCCGCCGTCATCAAATGGACGCCCGGCAACGGAAGCGGCCGCATCGTGTATGTGACATCCGGCTCCCATACGCCCCCATCCGACAAAACTACGCATGCCCTGGGGCTCCCGGTGGTGTACAACGGTTCGGGTGCCGGCGACAGCGTGGTGGTGGAAGGCCTGGCGGCGGTCACCGAATACACGGTCCGCATCTACGAATACAACGGCCCCGACGGCTCCCAACTCTACAACAGGGTGTCGGTGGCCACGGCGACCTTCACTACGGCATCGTATGTGGCGCCGGATCCCGGCACGGCTCTGGTGCTTTCCGGTGGGCATGCCTTGGCGGCCGCGAGCAACCTGAATGCGGTGGTCGGTTTCGGCGCGGGCGACACCAAATCCATTACCCTGTGGATCAGGCCTGATGGGGCCGGTACCGCCGATGGGGGCGTTTTCAATGGCAAAGGCATCATCGGCGATGTGGGAGGCTATTGGGGCATCTATCAGACCGTACTGAACGGAGAGGACCGCATCTGGGTGTACAATTACGATTCGGCCCCTGATGTGGTCGGCATTCCCTACACGCCCGGCGAATGGATGCACGTGGGCATGGTGCATATGGGCGGCATGCTGTATGCCTACAAGAACGGGATTCTTGTGGGCTCGGTGGCCAGCGGCCGCACCTTCACCGGCAGCCAACCGATCGCCATCGGCCGGGGATACACGGCGGCCACATTCCAGGGTGCGTTGGACGACGTGGCCATCTGGAGGGGGGGACTCACCAGTACCGACATGCAGCGCACCATGTACCAACCACCACAGGGGAACGAGGGGAACCTGGCCGGGTATTGGCCCATGGACGAAGGCAACGGCCTGCAACTGTACGACAAGACTCCGAACGCCCGAACCTACACCGTGAGTGGTTCGGCGGCCTACACTACGGCCATCCCGCCGGTAGGGGCCTTCATCCACGGCTCGCAGAATGCCTGGTACTTGCTGTCCAACCCGAATCCGGAGACCACCCTGGCCGAGTTCCTGGCACCCCTGTGGACCCAGGGCGCCACAGGGTCCGATTCGCCCAACAACGGCGGTTCGAACGTGTTCGAACTGGACGAGACTACCGGTACCTATCGGGCGGTCACCGATCTGACGGTGGAAGCCACGCCCGGCAAGGGTTGGCTGGTCTGGGTGTATAAGAACGACGTCCACGGGGTGGAAGGCGCCTTCCCGAAACGGCTGCAGGTGCCCCGGCCGGCCTCACCGACCGAGGCGGCCATCGCCACCAGCCATACGCCCGCATCCCTGTTCTCCGGCTTCAATCTGGTCGGAAATCCGTACCCCAAGGCCATCGATTGGGGCCATGCGGGCTGGGTGTGGAGCGGTGTGACGCCTTCGGTGTACGTTTACGACCAGACCATCAACAACTACCGGACCTGGAACCGGAACCTGGGAACCGGCACGAACAGCGGAAGCCGCTACATCGCGCCCTTGCAAGGGTTCCTGGTGGAAACCACCACCTCCGAGGCCCAGCTCCGCATACCGGTTGCCGCCGTGGCGCCCACCCCGGTCGGCTTGCTCAAGCCACCGGATCCCGCCCAGGACCCCTTGCCCACCCTGACCCTGAGCCTTGCCATTCCGGGCCGCGAGGAGCAGACCGCGTTCGTCTTCCATAGGTCCGCCGACGGTGCGGACATCATGCAACCCACCCGCCAGTTGGAGCCCATGTCCGCCGACCGATTCATGATCTACTCCGTTCAGGACAACGGAGACAAGGTGGATGTGGCCGAACTGCCGAGGGAATTGGCCGGATATGTGGAGATTCCGGTCTACGTGGAAGCCAGCGATGCCGGTGCCTTGGAAATCGGAATCGCGGATGCCGGAACCCTCGACGACACCTGGGACATCGTGCTGTACGACCGCCGAACCGATACCTACACCGACCTGCGCAAGACGGATACCTACCGGTTCACCCATGAGGACGGCCTCGCCAAAGCCCGCCCCGATTCGGTGCTGTCGGCACCCGTATTGAAGAGCAGCGCCGCGGTGGTCGATGCCCGCTTCACGCTCCTGGTCGGAATCGGCGTGCCGACCGATACGCCCGAGCCCGATGCGCGGCACTTCGCCCTGGTTCAGAATTATCCCAATCCCTTCAATCCGAGTACGGTTATCGGTTATCGGTTGTCCGTAGCCGGTCATACCCGTCTGACCGTGTATGATGTGTTGGGTCGTGAGATCGCCGTGCTGGTGAATGGCATGGTGGAAGCCGGCACCCATCGGGTCACCTTCGACGCCTCGGCATTGGCCAGCGGGGTGTACCTGTACCGCCTCGAATCGGGCGGCCGCGTACTCACCCGAAGCATGGTGCTGATGAGGTGAGCGCCGTGGAGGGCTGACCCGCCTTCAGCCCATCAATTTCTTCCCGATGACCATGCGTTGCACCTCGCTGGTGCCTTCGCCGATCTCGAGCAGTTTGGCATCGCGCAGGAAGCGTTCGGGGTGGTACTCTTTGGTGTAGCCGTAGCCGCCATGGATCTGGATGGCCTCCAGGGCCGCCTTGGTGGCATGCTCGGAGGTATAGAGTTTGGCGATGCTGGCCTCGCGGGTATGTGGTCTGCCGGCGTCTTTGAGCTGGGCGGCCCGGTGGGTGAGGGCACGGCCGGCTTCCATCCACATGTCCATGTCCGACATCTTGAAGCGGATGGCTTGGAAATCGCCGATGGGCGAGCCGAACTGGCTGCGTTGTTTGGCATAGCTCACACTTTCTTCCAGCGCGCCTCGGATGAGGCCCACGCCGAGCGCCGCGATGCCGATGCGGCCGCCGTCGAGCACCTTCATGGTATCCACGAACCCCATGCCCAGGTCGCCCAGGCGGTTGGCATCGGGGATGCGCACGTCTTCAAACCGCAGTTCCCGGGTGTCGGAGCTGTTCATGCCCAGTTTGTGGAATTTGGGACCATGGCTGAAACCGGGGGTTCCGGCTTCCACCACGAAAGCGGTGACGCCTTTGGCGCCCTTGCTGCGGTCGGTGACCGCCAGGATGACGAACACGCCGCCCACCGACCCCTGGGTGATGAACATCTTGGAACCGTTGAGCACCCAGCCGGCACCGTCGCGCACGGCGGTGGTTTTCATGCCGGAGGCGTCGCTGCCCGAGCCGGCTTCGGTGAGGCCCCAGCCGGCCAGCACCTTGCCCTGGGCCAGGGGGGTGAGCCAGCGCTCTTTCTGTTCGTGGGTGCCCGCCAGGGCGATATGCCCCGAACCGAGGGAAGTATGTGATGCGATGGTGAGCGCCAGGGAGGCGTCCCACCGGGCGATCTCTTCGATGACCAGGCAGAAGGCGAGGGTGTCGTACCCGGCACCACCGTATTCGGTGGGGTGGTAGATGCCCAGAAAGCCCATGTCGGCCAGTTCGGGAATCAGATCATGCGGAAAGGCTTCGGCTTCGTCGCGTTCGCGCACGCCGGGAGCCACCCGCTGCAGGGCGAAATCGCGGGCGGTTTCGCGGATGAGTTCGTGGTCGGGGCTCAGGAACATGGCATCAACCGAAGGTCCATTCGACCCCACGACCCGTCTCCGGATCCGGATAGTTCCAGGTCACCGCGCCTTGGTCGCAGGCATACAGGCAGGTGCCGCACTCGATGCAGTCTTCGAACTGGAAACGCAGCTTGCCTTCCTCGTTGAGGGTGTAGCAGTTGGCCGGACACACATAGGTGGTACACTGGTGGGGGCAGCCGCTGTCGCAGATGGCCGTGTCTACCGTGATGTGCGGTTTGGCGTCGTGCCGGCCCTGATTGCGGTAGCGCACCAGGCCCAGGCGTTCGGATATTTTGGTACGGCTCATAGGGCGCGGCCTCCTTGGATGCCGATTTTGATCATCTCCCACAGGCTGGCGTGTTTGTCCACGGCACGGCGCAGCAGGGTGGGCACTTTTTCGGTGGGTTCGTTGGTAACCGTAAAGAAACTGCGGCCGAATTCGTTCACCACGGCCGGTACCTTGGTGAACATGGCCTCATTATGCAGGAACTTGACGGCCCCCTGGAACCGGCGCAGGTCCTTCATCACATAGCTGGCTTCCAGTTTCTCGCGGTACAGCTTGAGGGTGTTCCGGCTGAAATCGCCGGCTTCTTTGGCCTGGGCCACGGTTTCGGCGGCCAGGATGCCGCTTTCCATGGCATAATCCATACCCTGGATGGCCTTGCCCGAGTTGAGCAGCAGGTTGGCACATTCGCCGGCCAGCAGCAGGCCGTCGGCATACAGTTCCTTGGGCATCACCCGCATGTCGCCGGTGGACACCACGTGGGCCGAATATTCGATCACCTCGCCGCCGGCGATCATGTCGCGCACGGCCGGATGCGTCTTGAAATCGCTCAACACATCATAGATCTTCTTGTCGGCGCCCAGGTTCTCGCGCATGCTTTTCATGTTGAGCACCAAGCCGATGGACAGGCTGTCGCGGTTGGTGTACAGGAACCCGCCGCCTTCCACGCCGCCACTGGCAAACCCGACGAACTCATTGGTGAGACCGGTGCCTTCGGCCAGTTGGAACCGTTCTTCCACCACGCCGGGCTTGAACTTGATGACCTCTTTCACGCCGGTGGCCATATGGTCGGCGGCCACATATCCGGTCTGAAGGCCGGCCTTGCGCGTGAGCAGGTTGTTCACCCCTTCGGCCAGGATCACGGCGCGGGCGCGGAATTCCTCCTCACCAACCTTGATGCCGACTACCACGCCGTTCTCGACCACCAGATCGGTGACGAGGGTGTCGGGCGCCAGGAGGGAGTCTTCGGGCCAGGGGCTTTCGGCGATGGCTTCTTCCACCTTGGAGGCCAGCCAGGCGTCGAACCGGGCCCGCAGCACGATGAGGCCCGTGTAGGGACGCTCGTGGAAATGCGCCGATTTGAAATCGACCGAGAAGGCCGACTGCCCGTCCAGGAAGGTGAGGCGCCGGTGCGCCACGAAACGTTCGTAGCCGGCATCGTCTTCCCAGTAGTTGGGTACCAGGTCGTTGAGGCGGGTGCCCCAGAGCACACCGCCCGATACGTTCTTGGCTCCGTTGAAGGAGCCGCGTTCCACCAGCAGGAATTTGAGGCCCTTGCGGGCGCAGGTCATGGCCGCGCTCAGGCCGGCGATGCCTCCGCCGACAATGATGCAGTCGAAGGCGTCGTCGTTCATAAGGATTTCCACTCCTTGATGAGGGCCGGCAGGATCTTGTAGAGATCGCCCACCAGCCCGTAGGTGGCATATTGGAAGATGGGGGCGTCTCCGTCTTTGTTGATGGCGACGATGACCTTGGAGTTGGCCATGCCGGCCACGTGCTGGATGGCACCCGAAATGCCCACCGCGAAATAGAGGGTGGGTGAGACCACCTTGCCGGTCTGGCCGATCTGGGTGGTGGCGGGAAACATGCCTGTTTCCACCACGGCGCGGCTGGCGCCGATGGCGGCGCCGGTTACGGCGGCCAGTTCCTCGATCAGGCGTTTGCCTTCCTCATCCTTCACGCCCCGGCCGGCGGCGACCACCACCTGGGCTTCGTTGAGGTCCACCTGGCCACCGGCGGCGGCCAGGATCTCCTTGAGTACCACGCCTACGTTGCCCAGAGCAAAGGGCAGGGCCTCCACGGCCGGCGAGCCTGGTGCGGGCACGGCATCGTAGCTGCCGGAGCGCACGCTCACCAGCACAGTGGTGCCTGTGGCTACTGTTTCGGCCAGCACCTTGGCGGCCATCACGGGGCGCACGGCCTTCACGCCGTCGGCGGTCAGTTCGAAATGCGATACATCGGGCAGGGCGGCCGCACCCAGGCGGCTGGCCAGGGCACCGAGCACATCCTTGACGGCCTCGGTGCTGGCGAAACAGACCACGGCGGGATCCGCCGCGCGGATGGCCGTTTCCAAGGCCTGCGTGAGGGGCTCGTTCAGGTGGGTGCCGAACACGGGGTCCGCGATGGTGCGGATGCGGTCGGGGCCGTAGTTCGCCGCTTCGGCCACATGCGCGCCGGGATCGGCATCCACGATGAGGGCTTCGAGAGGGGCGCCCGCTTGTTTGGCCAGGCCGCGGGCATGGCTGAGGACTTCGAGGGAGCTTTTTTTGAGGCGGCCGCCCGAAACGGCCAGGTACACGAGTATGGGACGCATGGGGTCAGATCACTTTGGCTTCGTTCTGGAGCAACCCGACGAGCGTGCGGGCCAGTTCCTCAGCATCGGCTTCGAATTTCTTACCAGGGTTGCGGGCCGGCACGTTCCGGTAGCCGGTCACCACGGTGGCGGGTTTCAGGGCGGCGGCATCCAAGCCCAGTTCCGCCGGGCTCACCGTGGTTACTTCCTTCTTTTTGGAAGCCATGATGCCCTTGAGCGAGGGGATGCGCGGGTTGTTCATGTCGTTGGAGCAGGTGACCACGCCGGGCAGGGGCACAAGCACCATTTCCTGGGCGGTGTCGCCCTGGCGTTTCACGAGCAGGGCGTTTCCTTCCAGCTCCAATCCTACGGCGTTGGCGGCGTAGGGCAGGCCCAGCCGGTCGGCCAACATGCCGCCCGCCAGGCCCGAGTCGGTATCCTGCGACTGCTTGCCGGTGAGGATGGCGTCGTAGCTATGGGTTTTGAGGAAGGCGGCCAGGATGGCGGCGTAGCCGGCCGAGTCGTACCCGGCACCGTCTTCCACCGGAATATGGAAGCCGGCTTCGGCACCCATGGCCAGGGCCTTGCGGATGGTTTCCTTGGCCTTTTCGGGCCCGATGAGGACCACATCCACCCGGCCTCCGTGCTTTTCGGTCAGGACCAGGGCTTCCTCGACCGCCGAGGCGTCATAGGCGTTGAGCACCATGCGGTCGGAGTCGGTTTGCAGGTGGCCGTCCCGGATGGAGACCGGAGCCGAGACATCGGGTACCTGCTTGATGCAAACGATGAAATTCATGCGGAAAGCGCTTTTCTTCGCGATTTTGAGGAGCCGGAATATACCGAGGAATCGTATCATCGCGGTCATGAGATTGCTCGGAACCGCCCTGATTTTGCTCGTTTCGGCGGGTACCACGACATCCTTGTCGGCCCAGGCCGACCCCCGCCGCCATACCTTCGCCACCTCCTTCTTCGGTGCCGACCTCACCCTCCCCGGCGACCGCTCTCCCAACGGCGCCCTTGCCCCGGGCATCACCATCGGTGGCACCCATTTCTGGGGCCATGCCGACTTCCACATCTCCATCACACCCCGCCGGGGCCGAACCGACTACGGCGTGTTCACCGGCGGCCGCTACTATCCCTGGCAACTCCGTGCCGGCGGCATCCGCCCGTATGTGGGCTATGCCTTCGCGCCGGTCACACTGCGTCTGGAATCGGACCGCACGGCGGTGCGCTCGTTTTGGGCGGCCGGCCTGGGCACCCGCACCCGGAAATGGTATGCCTATGCCGGCTACGAATGGGTCGGCTCGCCCGAAACCACCATCTATGCCGACCGCGGCACCCCCACCACCCGGTCGGTTCCCACCGGCCTGCTCCGCGTCGGGGTCAACCGCCTCATCGAAACCACCTATTCCCGCAACGCGGCCGCCCTCAAGCGCCGGGCCGACGCCCTGCGCACCTCCCATGCCAAGGGGTTCTTCGTTTCGGCCGGTCCGTCTTCCGCCTTTCCCCGGGGCGATTCCCCCTACAACCGCCTCCACCGCCCCTGGTTGGACGATCGCGCCATGCCCGAACTCTTTCCCGAAATATCCCTGGGGTACGAGTCGGCCAAGGCGGGCCTCATCCTCAATCTGGCCTATCGGGGCTATGCCCAACGGCTTGCCGCGCTGGATTTCGAGCAATCGGTAGGGCGGAGGTCGGTGGCCCTCGAGCTGCTGAAGGTGTTGGGCGATTACCACGGGTTCGTACCCTTCGTGGGCGGGGGCCTGGCGGCCGAACGCTACCACCTGCACGAAGCCGACGCCGGTGTGCCGGTAACCTCCCATCGGGCATCCGCCCTGCAGCCGGTGCT
>JANJTJ010000096.1 GCA_024711145.1 Balneolales bacterium | reverse complement strand
TGTAATGTAGACCAGAACCCCAGCCATAAATTTCGCCATCGCTGGTAAGTACAAGAAGATGGTCCGATCCCAATGAAGCGTCTGTGATCGCTTTGCCTGCAAGTGTGGGATGACTGACGGCTTGTGCCAGATCCATACGGTTTTCACCGCCATGACCCAATTCGCCATAATTGCTGATTCCAAAGGTGTACACGTCGCCCTTTTCGTCGAGAATCAGGCTTTGGGAAACGCCCACGGCGATTCGGGCAGTGGATTGCGCCTGTGCGATCGCGGTCGGTATTACGACCAGCATCATCGGAATCAGGAATCGGAACGGGACGGTCGGTTTTGTTCTCGGCATCGGTGCAAGGGCTAAGGATGTACCCTGCCAAGCTACTTGCTCCCGTGCCCGATACCTTCCTACCCCGACTTGACAGATGTGCCAAACCGGGTGGACAGATGTGCCAAAGGGTCAGTCTGCGCGGTCGTCCAGCGGATGCGAGCCGAAGCGTTCCGTGTACAGCTTGCGGAAGTTGGCCGCATCCAGATAACCGACTCGTGCGGCCAGTTCTTTAACGGTGAGCGCTTCCCTGTCGCGGGTCAGCATGCGGGCTTGCTGCAACCGGATCTCCCGGATGAACACGGCCAGGCTCATGCCGGTCTCGGCTTCGATCTGCCGGTACAAGGTTCGGCGGCTGATGGCCAGCTCCTCGGCGATGCGGTCGATGGAGAGCCCCGCATCCTGGAGGTTGCTGGTGATGAGATCGGCCACTTTTTCCGAAATGCGCTCCGAACCCTCATCTACCGCCCCCTGCAACTGGAGCTGTTTTCGGTTGTTGGCGAATTCGAGCAGGTTCTGGATGCGCAGGTACAATTCGTCGGCATGGAAGGGCTTGGAGATGAAATCGACCACGCCGTACCGCAACAGGCGCAGGCGGTCTTCCTCCAACGATTTTGCGGATAGCACCACCACGGGAATGTTTTTCCAGGCCGCATGTTTCGATAGTTCGTCGATGAACCGCTCCCCGTCCAGTTCAGGCATCATCAGATCGGTGATGATGAGCTCGCATGCCGACGTCTGCAGCCATTGCAAGGCTTCGGTTCCATTGGATACGCGATCCACACGCCCGATCTCCTGCAGCACCTCGCCCAGATAGAAGCCCATGTCGTCGTTGTCTTCGACCACCAGGATGCGCGTGCCACCCCCGGTATCGTCCGAACGCAGGGCGGAAACCACCGGCTTGGTCGCCGATACCGGCATGCTCACCACAAACCGCGCACCCGGGCTGTGGGTCGTGTCGAGCACGACGTCTCCACCCATCGATCGGGCATAGGTGCGGCTGAGTTCCAGCCCGATGCCCACGCCTTCCACATATTCGGAATGCGCTTTGTGCAAGCGGTGGAAGCGCTCGAAGATCCGCTCGCTATCGGCAGGGTCTATGCCCGGACCGGTATCGGCAATCGATATCTGATAGATACCGTCCTCCACCTGCGTGCGGATCACCACCACGCCCTGTTTGCCGTTGTATTTGATGGCGTTCGACAGGACGTTGTTCACCACGGAGTCCATCTTGTGGCGGTCGACCTCGATCACCGCATCGGGCGCGTCGGGCAGGAATACCAAACGTTGGTGGCGCAGCTCGGCCAACGACCGGAACGATTCCACACAGACGGCCGTCAGGTCGTCGGCCACCAGGTGCTCCAGGTCCATCCGCATGTCCCGGTTGTCGAGCGAGGAGAGCGCCAACACCTGTTCCACCATGGTGTTCAAGCGGTCCACGTTGCGCTTGACCGGAATCAGTTTCCGGATGATCGGATCGTCTTTCGGATTCGTTCGGATGAGCCGTGCCAACAGACCCTGGGCTATGGTCAGCGGGGTCCGGTATTCGTGCGAGACGTTCTCGAAGAACTTGGTGCGGTAACGTAGCGACTCCTCCAGCTCCCGAGTGCGTTCGGCCACCTTGGTCTCCAATTCGCGGAACAGGTTGGCGTAATCGATGATGGTGGTGAAGGTGAGCGACACCGGAATGCTGGTGTAAGCCAGGAAGACCACCGTCAGAAGCACCCAGGTTTCTCGGTACATGAACACCCCGTACACGAACACATAGAGGAAGGCCCCGACCATGGTCACGAGCAGGCCCATGGCCACCGGAAGGATGCGTTTGCCTTCCGCATTGTTCCGGGCCTGCCAGAAAGTGACGGCGCCATACCCGATGATCGCCACGATGGCGGCGAACTGCACCAGCTCCAGGTAGTCCCGACCCACGAACACCATAGCCAGCAGGCCGGCCGCCGATACGCCCAACAACAGGTACGTGGGTTTGGAATGCAGCGGAAGGGCGTAATACGACCGGATCGCGAACAGGAAGTACCCCATGGCCCATAGGAACCCGACGGCATTGACCACCTCCAGGATCGGAATGAACCGCTGGGTCGGGTCGAAGAGGGTGTCGATCAGCGAGGTGACGGCATGCAGCAGCAGGAAGGAACTGGTGAGCAGCACATAGCGATGGAAATGCAGCCGGAACCGTACCCACAGGAAGGCATTGAGCAGGATCAGCAACGTCAGGAGCATGAGCGCCCCACCGAACACGAAGGCCCGTTCGCGCCGCATGTCCAACCAGGATGTCGATGAGAAGAAGATGATATTGGGGTTGTTCCAATCGGCCCGCTGCAACCCCTTGGGCAGGGTGTGCTCCGAATATTCGACCAGCAGATGGTTACGGCCGTTGCGCAGCGAGAGGGTGAAGAAGGCGGGGTTGATCAACGGCCCCAGGATCTCCCCCTCGGGCGTGGGACTCGGCTTGCCGGATTGACCGATCAGCCGGCCATTCAGCCAGAAACGCGCGCCGCCATGATCGAAATACCGCATGAGGAATCCGCGATCGGACAGGGTCGAATCCACATCGAAGGTGAGTTCCAGCCAGATGTATCCGTTCCAACCGGGAAGCTGGCGGAGCAAGACCGAGGGTTCGAACCGTGTGGTCAGGTCGGACCGAAGCGAAACGCCATCAACGATCGAATCGGGGGCGGTGAACGCATACCGCCAGGGCTCCACGCGCCCCATGCGGAATCCGCCGCCTTGCAGGGTGTCGCTTATACTAAGCGAGGGAACCGGGAGGATGGGGTCAAGTTGATCCTGGGCCGATAGCGCCGCGACCGGAATTAGGACCCACAGCAGGAGAAGGCGCAAGATCATCGGACGAATGTACTACCGAAGAACCCCTCCAATTCCGCATACAGCTCCCTGTACTGGCGTTGCAGCTGGGCCGGGGTTTCGAACCAGGCCTCGGCGGCCACGGCGAAGAGTTCGGCGGGGGCCTCGGCACCGTAGTCGTCCAGGGCGGGGCGTTTCATATCAACAAATCCCGCTTCCAGGCTGCGGTAGGCCCCGGCCAGGGCCCGGGTCCAGGGGTCGTCGCGCAGGGCCTCGCCGGTGTCGGGGTCCACGCCGGTGGTCAGCCCGTAGCTGAAATCGAGCTGGTGCGCGAACTCGTGCACGATGAGGTTGCGCGCAGGGAAGGCGCCGTGCCGCGGACCGGCCTCCAACCGATGCCAGGCCTCCTCGAGGTCGTAGCCGATCTCGCGCCAGGAAAGCACCACATAGCCCTGGTGCCAACTTTCGCCCGAACGCCACTCG
>JANJTJ010000132.1 GCA_024711145.1 Balneolales bacterium | reverse complement strand
AGCGTCGCTGGCCTTCCGGCGGCGCCGGACGCAGTACGGTTTTTCATTGCGCTCCCCCGACAGCCGTGCGCAGGATCAATGACCACAAGCCCCCCCCGACGCCGTTGCGCTTAACACAGAACCAGACGGAGAACAGCGGCTGATCGACACTGGTGTCGTCCCGCTGCACGGTCCAGGTCTCGCCCCCATCCGTCGTGTGCAGGATCACGCCCCAATGGCCGACGGCCCAGCCGTTGCGCTCATCGGCAAAACTGACGGAAGTCAGTGTCGCCCGCGTCGGCACCGATCTGGCTTGGCGAAAAGTCGCACCAGCGTCATCGGAAAGAAGCACGGCCCCGCGATCTCCAACAGCGACGAGACGTTTGCCAGCATGGGCGACGCCCAGCAGGCCGGCCGCCATCGGACGTTCCAGCCGCGCCGCAGGACGGTGAATAAGTTCGGACGGCGCGGCCTCGGTGAAGCTGGCCCAGGTGGTACCGACACACAGCACCAGTGCCCACAGTTTTCCACTCAATCTGATTTGCATGGCAGGCTCCGGCTCAGTGCTGAAGGATCCCGGGCACACGCACCGGCGTGCGACGCGGGAAAACGCGTTCGAGGACCACCGCGAACGCCGGCAGTGCCGTCATCGCCATCACCAGGTTCACCATGAACATGAAGGCCAGCAATTTGCCCATGTCGGCCTGGAACTTGAGTTCGGAAAAGGCCCAGGTGGCAACGCCGATTGCCAGAGTGATGGCCGTGAAGATTGTTGCCATCCCCACCTCGAGTATCGAAAACTCCAGGGCGCGGCCAATGTCGTGACCATTGGCGAGATGCATCTGCAGGCGGTTGTAGATGTAGAAGGCATAGTCGACGCCGATTCCGACGGCTAGCACCATCACAGGAAGCGTCGCCACGGTCAGACCGATCTCGAATTCCTTCATGAACCAGTAGCCGATGAAGGTCGCGACCGTCAGCGGCAGGCAACATGCCACCACCGCGCGCAGGTCGCGGTACGCCAGCAGCACCAGCACCGCGATCGCCGCATACACGTACAACATCATCGGCAGCTCGCTGCGCTCCACCTCGTCGTTGATCGCCGCGAGCACGCCCGCAGTGCCCGATGCCAGACGAACGTTGACTCCTTCGACCACGTTGGCCTCGCGGAACGATTTCACCGCTTCGATCACGCGGTGTATCGTGCTCGCCTTGTGGTCGGTGAGGTACAGATGCACGGCCGTCATGCTGCAGTCGGTGTTGACGTAACCGCGGTTGCGCGCAATTTCGGTTGCCAAGGCAGCATAGTTGGCCCC
>JANJTJ010000069.1 GCA_024711145.1 Balneolales bacterium | reverse complement strand
CGGGCCACACGGTTGGTCTTGACGGGTGCCGATGCCTGCTTCTCGGCGCGGGAGAAGAAGGTGGAGGCCAGCAAGGGTACCACGGTGAGCGCCGCCAGGGTGGACATCACCAACGCGAAACTGATGGTGAGGGCCAGGTCCTGGAACAGGAACCCCGCTATGCCCGGCACGAAGAGGATGGGCAGCAACACCACCAGGGTGGTCAGGGTGGACACCACCACCGGTATGGCCACTTCCTGCGCGCCGAGCACGGAGGCCTTCTTCCCGTCGTAGCCGTCTTCCCGGTAGCGGAAGATGTTCTCCAGCACCACCACGGCGTTGTCCACCACCATGCCGACGGCCAGGGTGAGACCCGACAACGAGATCACGTTGAGGCTCACATCCGCCCAATCCATGATGGAGAAGGTGCTGATGATGGAAACGGGGATGGATATGGCCACGATGAGGGCCGTGCGCACGCTCTGCAGGAAGAGCAGCAGGATGAGCACTACCAGGATGATGGCCTGGAAGGCCGTGCTGTACAGGTTGCCCAACGATTGGCGGATGAAATCGGCCTTGTTGGTGAGCACTTCGAGTTGCACGTCCGGCGGCAGCACGGCGCGGATCTTGTCCAGCTCCAGGATCACCCGGGCGGCCGTGGTCACCACGTTCACATCGCTCTGCCGGTACAGGTTCAATATGAGGCCTTCCTCGCCCCGCACGTGCACGTTGCCGATCGGCTGACTCACCCCGTCTTCCACATCGGCCACATCGCGCAGGAGTACCGGAACCTCGTTGCGCAGCCCGATCACCGTGTTGCGGATCTGCTCCAGGTCTTGGAATTCGCCGATGGTGCGCAGCGAGTAGACCACCCGCCCTTCGATGAGCTCACCGGCCGGCACCTGGATGTTCTCCTGGCGCAGGCGGGCCGCCACGGCCGCCACATCCAACCCGTACGCCAGGATCTGGTCGTTGCGGAGCTTGATGTTGATCTGCCGCTCCAGGCCGCCCGAGGTTTCGGCCGCCGCTATGCCCGGCACCCGCTCGATGCGCTGCTCCACCTGCTGCGTGCTCAAGGTTCGCAATTCGCTGCTGGAACGGAGGTCGCTGCTCAAGGCGAGTACGATCACCGGCTCCTGGTTCGGGTCGTAGCTGAAGACGATGGGCTGGTCGGCATCCTGCGGTATGGCCCTCCGGGCGAAATCGATCTGCTTGCGCACATCCGCCTCCGCGATGAACAGGTCGGTACCCCAGTTGAAGTACAGTTTCACGACCGAAGCCCCCTGGCTGCTCAACGAACGGATGCGCTGCAGGCCGCTCACACTGCCCACCTGCTCCTCGATAGGCCGCGTGATGAGGGTCTCGATGTCTTCGGGTGCCACACCCTCGTAGGTGGTGTACACCGTGATGGTGGGGAAGGAAACGTCCGGATACAGGTTGAGACTGAGCCGGCTGAGCCCGAACAACCCGAAACCGATCACGATCAACGTGATCATTACAAAGGTTACCGGCCGCTCGACCGCCTTTTTGGCGAGGTTGGTCATGGGTCAGTTCCCGATGGGCTGCTGTGGGCTCCCATCCGCATTGAACCGGGGCAGCGTGGATACCCGGATGGCGCTGCCGTCTTCCAATCCGTTCTGGCCGGTGATGACCAGGCGGTCGCCCGGTTCCAACCCACTCAGGATCTCGATGCGGTCGCCTTGCTGGATGCCCAGTTGCAGGTCCCGGCGCACGGCCACGCTGTCGCCCCGGGAGATGAATGCCGAGTAGGTGCGGTTCAGGGTGATGTAGTTCGATTCGGGACGGATCACCGTCTGCACGTTTTCCACCAGGGCCGACCGGGGAACCACTACCACACCGGTTTTTTGAATCACATTGATGCGTGCCTCCACCAAGGCTCCGGGTTGCAGGTCGGCACTGCGGCCGGTTACGCTGATTACCACTTCGCCCAAGCCCGTGGACGGATCCAGCTGGGGCGATATCCGGGTGATCACACCGCTACCCGATGCGCCTTCCGCATTGGAAAGCCGCAGCTCCACGGATTGCCCGGCTCGGGTTTTCCGCCAATCCTCCATGGGTAGGAACAACCGCAATTCGTACCCGCCCGTGTTGGCCAGTTCGAACAAGGGCTGCCCACCGGTAGCCAGATCTCCGACAGCCACGTTCCGGCGGGCGATGTAGCCCGCTACCGGCGCCCGCACCTGGGTATAGGCCAGGTTCTGGAAACTGGCGGTGTAGGCCGCCACCGCACTGCGGAATTGGGCACGGCTGGCCGCCAAGGTGGCCGCCGCCTGGTCCAACTCGGCCGGCGAGGCCAGGTTCATGGAACTCAGCCCTTCAATACGCGCGAACGCGGTACTGTCCCGCACCAGGGCCAACCGCGCCTGCTCCATGGCCGCACGGTCCCGGTTCATCTGCTCCCGGTAGGAGTTGTCGTTCAATTCGGCCAGGATCTGCCCCGCCGACACCCGGTCGCCCAAATCGGCCCGGATGCGGACGATCCGCTCGTTCACCTGGGCCGTTACCTGCACCACGTCTTGCGCCGCAAGGGTACCGTACGCCCGAATCTGGTCGGATATGGCACCGGTTTCCACCTCGCGCACTTCCACGCTGTTCACCCGCTGCCCCCCCGGGCCACCCCCTCCCGGACCGCCGCCCTGGGGCGTTCCACCACCTCCACCACAGGAAATCATGAAGGATGCGGCCAGTACCAGAAAACGGGGAACGATGGGGAAATTCACGAGCGAAACGGTTGGGTGGGAATCGGTTGCAATGCGGAACGGAAGGTACCAAGCCCCCGTTCCCCGCTTTTCCCGAGGCGCAATCGTTTAACAACTGCTAACAGCCCTTGGTATATTTACCTCCATGAAATTCTTCATCGATACCGCCGACCTCGCCGAAATCCGCGAAGCCCATAGCATGGGCATTCTGGATGGCGTAACCACCAACCCCTCCCTGTGCGCCAAGATCGGTGTCAAGGATTTCGAAGGCCATATCGCCAAAATCTGTGAGATTGTCGATGGGGATGTCTCCGCCGAAGTCGTATCCACAGACTACGCCGGCATGATGGCCGAAGGCCGCCGGCTGGCCGCCATCGCACCCAATGTGGTGGTCAAGGTGCCGCTCATCAAAGAAGGCATCAAAGCCATCAAGACCTTCACCGAAGAAGGCATCAAAACGAATTGCACCCTGTGCTTCAGCTCCCCGCAGGCCCTCATCGCGGCCAAAGCCGGAGCCACCTACATCTCTCCCTTCATCGGCCGGCTCGACGACATCAGCACCGACGGCATGCGCCTGATCGCGGAAATCGTCGAGATATACGGCAATTACGGGTTCGCCACCGAAGTGCTGGCCGCTTCCATCCGCCACCCCCTGCATGTGGTCGAAGCCGCCAAACTCGGCGCCGACGTGGCCACCATGCCCCTTTCCGTGATCGAAGCCCTGCTCAAACACCCACTTACGGATATCGGGCTCGACAAATTCCTGAAAGACTGGGCCAAGCTCCAAGCCGGCGGTTGATAGGAGCAATAGGTTATTCCAACTTAGGAGGCGCGTGAGGTAAAGGCTTTATTTATTGGGCTGACGCACGATAAAAATTCATTGATAGCGCGCGTCAGCCCTTTAGAAAACCTGTACCTCACGCGACTCCTAAGTTTATTTCTTCACCGCGCGCG